>CAYHJT010000057.1:0-6411 GCA_964356985.1 Candidatus Woesearchaeota archaeon | reverse complement strand
CAATAGATATGGAGTCAATTATTATTGAAGTTTATGAAGGTAGATTTAAAGATCAAATGCATTTACATAAATTAATTCAAGAAAATCAAAATGAAATCTATGATTTATTACAAGATGGTATTACTAATCTAGGAGCTTACATAGGAGAATTTAAACTAGAAGACAGAAGAATAGTTCCTGTTCTATTAGGACAAGCAATAGATGGTTTGCCACAGAATAGACTTACTCCTTCTTTAGAAGAAAAATTGACAAAGATTCTGCGAAATATATATAGTCCAAGATTCAATGAAGATGTTAAGAATACTTTATCTGAAATTAAAGAAAAATTAGAAAGTTCTGTAGGTAAAAAGAGATCTTTGTATCAAAGATTATACGATCATTATCAAACTGTATTAAGATTAGGAGAAACCTTAAATTAAAATGACGAAACCAACATTAAGACTATATCAGCTCGAAGCAGTAAAGGATATTTTAGATAAGAAAAGAGTTTTAATAGCTGATGAAATGGGTTTAGGTAAATGTGCTGAAACAATTGCAGCTAAGACTGCTATTGAAAAAAGATATAACGATGATGTAAAAACTTTAGTTGTATGCCCTGCTTCTGTTGCTGAACACTGGGTTGATGAAATTAAATTATGGTATAAAAAGCATGAAGATACAAGGATAGCTAGAATAAGAACATCAACTTACGAAGACGATATTAAGCATGCAAAGAGTGCAGACTTTACTATTATTGGATATCCTACATTATCCTATTATGGAAACAGACAAGAAAAGATATCTTTATTAAAAACATTAGATTTCAGATATGGTATCTTAGATGAAGCTCATAATGCAAAGAATCCTGATTCTATAAGAAGCATGGCTATTAAGAAAATATTTGATTCTTTTGATTATTTGGCTATTTTATCTGGAACACCAATTCCGAATAGTGTTATAGATATTTATATGCTATTAAGCTTGCTTGATAAGGATAGTTTTCCTATTAATGTTGAAAGTTCAAGAGCAATATTAGGTAGTTTCTACAGTTTATTTAGAAGAGATCCAGAATTTGTAAGAAGAGTCTTGAATGATCGTATGCTAAGAAGAACAGTAGATGACTATTTACATGCTAAGTTTCCAAATTTAAAAAGAAGTGATTTAGAAGTAACATTAACAGATGAACATGGAGATACTTATGTGCAAGTTTATGAGAATGATGATATTAAACCAGCAGCTAAATTAATGCAGTTATTGAAGGTTTCTATTGATCCAAATTTAGTAAATCCTAATCTTATAAAAGAAAATTTAGCTTCTAAAATTGGAAGATTAGAATCATGTGTCTATAGATCGTTGGATAAATGTGTTCAAGACGTTATTGATAATAATGGAAAAGCACTAATTTTTTCAAATTTAAAACGCGGAGTTACAGATAAATTGCAAAGAAGATACGCAAAGTACGGTGCTTTGGTTATTGACGGTGATGTTTCTTCAGTTAATGACCAAGAAGGTGGTGTTAGAGAAGAAATAAGAAGAAAATTCCAGAAAGACAAAGATTACAAAATATTAATTGCGACCACAGTTATGGATGAGGGTGTTGATTTAACTGCAGCTACTGATGTTTTTCATTTATCTTTACCATATGCACCAGCTGCTTTTGAACAAAGAAATAGAAGAGCAGGAAGAATTGGAGAAGTAAATAAAGATGAAGTTAAAGTACATGTGATTAGAACAAAATTAGACGATCATTTAACACCTACGATTACTGAAGGTGTTGAAAGATTGCTAGAGGATAAAAGAAGGATTATAACATATATAATGCAACAGCCTTTCTCTTTAACAAAACGTGATTTAGAAGAGATTAAAAATGGACATCCTGAACGTTCAAGGCATTTAATTCCTGTTATAACAAACCCTATCCAATCTATTGTTTCTCATATGGGACAATTAAAAGGACAGGGGTGGAACAAAATATTAGCACATTATGAAAAATATCCTGAAGAGGCTGAATACATAGCAAGATTATATGCTTCACATTGGGATGGATATTATGGAGGAAACACTGCAACATTGTATGCAAGGGTTATTCGTGTATTAGAAGAAAAAGAAGATTTAGAAAGAAAAGTTGATATTGCTTGCGGGCCATTTTCATTATCTAGAAGATTGAAAGAGCCTGTTGTGAATCTTGATCTAAATCAGTATATGCTGAAAGCCGGAAGAATTTTAGAAGAGGATGAAAAAACAGGAGAAGGAAATATTGCATTGCAAGGATCTTTTCATCAACTGCCACTTAAAGATGAGTCTTTTGATTTAGCTGTTTGTTCATTAGCATTACATATGTCTAAACTAGTTGCAAAAGAGAAAGGAAAAGATACTAGAGAAAGAGAATTGGCATTTAGAGAATTTAATCGTATTTTAAGACCAAAAGGGTATGCTGTTATCACTTTACCCCATACAGTAATTGCGGAAATGGACTTTCCAAATTTCTATGATGGGTTAGGACAGTTAGGATTCAAGGTGTTACCATTTTCAGGATTTTATCATGGTCCTGAAGATTCTAAATTCAGAGTGTATTTAGCTACTCTACAAAAGATTAAGGAACCATTGAAAGGGGAATTAGAAGAACAAGATTTAGCATGGAGGATGGATCAACAGCTTGGAATTAGAAAAAGAAGCGCGAGCAGAAAAAGAAAACATGCAATGCCTGAAGTAAAGGAGATTAAGAAAGAAGTTTTACACTCTTTTTATCATTCAAGAAGCAAGAAAAGATTAGAAGAATTTATTCGTGAATCATTGCAAAAATGAAAATAACCTATTTAGTAGAAGATCTTGAACAGAGAATTGGTGAAAATCCCAGAGTTTATTTACGTAGAGCTTATAGCAGAAAAAAGCAATCAATATCTACTATTGCAAAAAATCTCGATGTCAGACGTGAAATGATTTCTAAAGCATTAGATCATTATCATATTCCTAAAATGGATTTATCAGAATTAAAATTACCACCGGGTGTTAAAAAGCCTACAAAAGAACAATTGCTAAAATGGTATGTTAAAGAAAGTCGTACTACGTATGAAATTGCTAGAAAAGTTGGTGTTGAAGGCTCAACAGTATGTAATTGGTTAAGAAGCAATAATATCACTATCAGAAAAGGCACCGAAGCACGCTTACGAATGCAACGCCCATCAAAAAAACAATTATATCGGTGGTATATAAAGGAAAGAAAGTCCTCGCACAAAATTGCAGAAAATTTAGGCTTGTCTCATATGCAGACAGTACTTAAATGGTTGAAAGATTATGGAATTCCTATACGATCACAATCTGAAGCGCATTTATCTCGAGGGGCTTTATTACCCTCAAAACTAGAATTACAGCAATTATATATTAAGGAACGAAAGAGTCTGTATGACATTGCAGAAATATTCGGTGTAACGCCTCCGACAGTTCAAAGACATTTACGGTGTTATAATATTCCTACTAGAAGTTTGAAAGAAGCGTTATTACCATCAGACTTTAAGGAACCAACAAAAAAACAGTTAGAACAATGGTATATCAGAGAATATAAGAGTACGACGGAGATTGCTCGTCAGTTAAAAGTAAACAAAGGCAAAATAATCAGTTTACTTCATGAAAACAATATTAAAGTAAGGACTGGTCATGAAACACGTTATCCACATATGAAAATAAAGCCTGCAAAAGAGGAATTAGAGAGAGTGTATATTAAAGAAAAAAAGTCACTTGTAGATACAGGAAAAGTTTTTGGAGTGGCTGGACCAACAATTAAAAATTTGCTTAAAAAATACAATATTCGTACCAGGAATCCATCTGAAGCAAGACTACCAAAAGGATTTACCAAACCAGCGAAAGAGCAACTTGAACAGTGGTATATTAAAGATGGAAAAACCACTGTTGAAATAGGAGAAGAATTAAATATTTCAAATGTTACTGTTGGATGTTTGCTGCATGAATACGGCATACCAACACGTGATAAAAGAGGAATTTATGATAACAAGAAGATAAGGCTTCAAAAAGCAGAGGAAATGTTAGATAAACTTAAGAAGAAACCAGAAGAACTTCTAACAAGCGATTTTGATAGGGCTAAACAAGAGGATGGAAGCTCTTACTATGGACTTTTAGGTTGGTATAAGAGGAATTATGATCTAAAACCAAGAACAGCAAAGAATAAATTAATAGAAGATCTATTTGATATTAAAATAAAGACACCACAAAAGGTAAAAACAAAAAACGAATTTATAGAGTTTCTCAAGCAAGATAAGATTGCTGCAAATTTAGCTACCGTTGCTATTTCATTGATGAATGATCATTCTGAGATGGAAGAATTGATTATGGATTTATATGAAGGAAAATTTGCAAATAAAGGTGAGTTACGTAGTTTACTTGAATCGAATGTTAATGAAATCTACACTTTAATTCAAGATGGAGTAACCAATCTAGGCACATATTTGGGTGATTTCACATTGAGTGATAGACAAATAATGCCTCTATTAATTGGGGAGGCTATTGAAAGTCTGCCTGACAGTCGCATGAACCAAACACTGGAAGATAGATTAGTGAGACTTCTAAGATTGAATTACAGTCCTTTGTTTAATGAAGAACCACAAAGAACATTAAAAGACATTCGCAAGAAAATCAATGTAACAAAAGGAAAAAAGAAATCTTTGTATCAGAAACTATTTGAACATTACCAAGAAGTGTGTGCATTAAGCGAGGAATTAGAATGAAGCGAGAAGCATATATGGAAGCAGTTGAAAATAGAATAGGTGGAAATCTTGAGCAATATATTAAAAATTTATATGTAACAAAAGGAAAAACTTTAAGTTATGTAGCAGAAAATTTAGGAATTACTCAAATAACTGCAAGACGTTGGTTAGAACATTTTGAAATTAAAATAAAGAATACATCTGAAGCAAAACTAGCAAAAGTAGGTGTTAGCAAACCAAGCAGAGAAAAATTGGAACAACTTTACATTAAAGAAAGAAAATCAATAAGGCAAATTGCTGATGCACTTAACATATCCTCTTCTCCAATTGTAAGATGGTTAAAAGAATACGGCATTAGCACACGTACAATTCAACAAGCCCATTGGTCAGATAAAGTTTCACCTCTAACGAAAGAGGAATTAAAAAAATTATACGTAGATGAAAAGAAATCGTGCTTAGAAATAGCAAAGGTTGTAGGCGTTAATCATGTTACTATTATTAACTGGCTTAAAAAATATGGTATAGAGCGCAGAAATAAAGATGGAATTTACAACAACAAGCAGTATAGAAAACAGATTTGTGATAAACTTATCGATATTATAGGAAAGAAGCCAGAAGAGCTTACCACAACTGACTTTAAAACAAAGCTTACAGATGCAGACAACACTTTAGGAGGTCTTCTAAGTTGGTACTGCAGGACTTATGAGTGCAATCCTGCTGAAGCGCGGAATAAATTAGTTAATGATCTTTATGGAGTTCATATTAAAAGGAAGTATAATACAAACACTGAGGAGAGAAAGATAAGGGGACACTGGCGAAATTGGAATACTCTTGAAACTGAATTGAATTCAATAACTTCAAAATTAGGGCATTTTCCGACAGCAAAACAATTACAAAAAATAAAATGCGGCAGTAGTCTAATAAAAGCAATCCAATATTTTGGTGGATTCGATAAGGTCA
Source organism: Candidatus Woesearchaeota archaeon (assembly GCA_964356985.1). Taxonomy (GTDB): domain Archaea; phylum Nanobdellota; class Nanobdellia; order SCGC-AAA011-G17; family JAGVZF01; genus CAYHJT01. The sequence goes on along the minus strand of CAYHJT010000057.1, from coordinate 754 downwards.
AAGTAAGATTAGGGTACGAAGACAAAAAGATAAAATCAAAAGAGCAATTTCTTACGTTCTTGACAAAATATAAGGCTGCTAAATGTCTAGCAACATTAGCAATTAATCTACAAGGTCAATCTGTTGACATTGAACATATAATTGCAGAGCTTTATGATGGCAGATTTAAAGATGAAGAGCAATTACATAGTTTATTAGAAGAAAGTGCAGGTGATATATCTAAGTTAATTGAAGATGGAGTTATAAATTTGGGAAGTTATCTAGGAAATTTCAGTTTAGATGACAGACGAATTCTTCCAATATTGTTAGGAGGGGCATTGACGTATATACCGGATGAAAAAATTACTCAAACCTTAGAAGAAAGATTAATTAAAATTTTAAGAACTGTATACAGCCCAAGATTCAATGAAGATCCAAATGCTGTATTGAGCGAAATCGGAAATAAGGTAGGCATATTGACAGGTAAAAAAAGAGAATTATATCAAAGATTAATAAGACACTATAAAAGAATTATAGAATTAAAAGAAGAATTAGTTTAAAGGGTAATAGGTTTATATATTAATAGTTATCTTCTTTAATTTATGTACACCCACATCGTAATACATTACGGAGAAATAGCAATAAAAGGCAAAAATAGGCCTTATTTTGAGAGAGTATTAATTGACAACATAAAAGCTCATCTGAAGGGATTGAAATATAACAATCTGAGAAAGATATCTGGAAGATTTATTCTAGAATTAAACAAAGATTCTAA
>CAYHJT010000056.1:0-6508 GCA_964356985.1 Candidatus Woesearchaeota archaeon | reverse complement strand
ATCATCGGATGAATTTGGGCCCATAGTTGTGATTTCGCCGCGGTCATCTTTGCCGATGAATCCAGTTATTACAGGTATATTTAAAGAATTTAAACTCCTGACTGATTTTGATATGTTATCATACGAAACTCTTTTGAAAGTAGCATTTCCATAATTGTCGTCAGTTTTTAAGCCAAGATTATATGCATCATAAGCATCTGCATAAATTCCATTTTCACTCAGATATTTGGCAATTATTCTAGCAGAGAATCTTTCACCAAAACTCATCATAAGGTCTCGCGATCGCTCAAAATTTGGGTCTGTGCTCGTCATTGAATTAATAAGATCTAGATTCAACGGCTGATCATAAAAATCAATGCCTAATGATTTACTAAAATCTATATGAAAATCAACTATTCCTTGATAGAAGGGTTCGGCCCATTCCATCAATGCTTCTTCAGATGAATATTCTTTTCTTGGAAGAGAAGCTATTTTATCTCTCTTTACGTAAGCATATTCTTTTAGCTGTTTTGTAATTCCAGATAGCGCCGAAACGATTATCACGGGATTTCTGCGTAAATTTGTTTTTACTTCGTTTAAAAGACACTCAAGACTACGCTTAGAACTTACAGAACTCCCGCCAAATTTCATAACTATCATTTTTTGTTTCTATAAACTATTTTCTATTAAGGTTAGCTAACTATTATAAAAAACTTGCTAAAGAATTAGGCAAAGTAATGCAATAATAATTCTACGACTATCACAGATAGTATCATTATCACTAATGCAGATGGTTTGAATTCTATCTTGCTTTGTACATCATCAAAATATCTTACTAACCCACCCATTCCGGATGGCATTTGTATTCTGTCATCTGCCATAAAATTAATTATATTAAAGGTTTTTTAAATGTTTCTACTATGATATTAGCATGGAAATTTCAAGGAATACATTGGTTTTAAGTGCAACTCGTATGGAAATTCTGCAAACTTGTTTAAAAAAATATTATTATAATTATGTTGATAAGAGAAAAAGAGAAAAAACGGTTCCAGTTGATTTAGCTTTAGGTTTGTATTTTCATAAGATTGTAGAATTATATTGGGTCAAAGAAGCTCCTGGAGTTTTAAGGCCAAAATATAAATCTAAGGAGAAATTCATCAATGCATCTTTAGGGTATTATAAAAGGTTTATTGTTAGCACAGATAAGATTCAAGGTAAAAAAATAGAATGGCGTGATGAAAATCAGAAATGGATTCTCCTAAATTCAGTATTGCCTAAAGTTCTCTCGGACTATCATGACTTAACGCAAACAGAAGCACCACCATTAGGTGTAGAAGTTCAGTTTAAGATATCATTAGATGATACCCTTTTAGTAGGAAGAATTGACGAACTTAGAAAATCTCCAAATGGTTTAACAATAAGGGATCATAAATTCTATCGCTATAAAATTCCAAAAGATATGGAAAAAGATTTTAACTTACAATTCACGATTTATGCTTTGACTTTAACACTAGACCTTAAAAATTACGGCGATATGTCTAAAGCAATTGGCTTGTCCAGAGAAGAATCATTGGCTTTATCAGGCAATAATCTTATATCAAAAAGCATTGGCTTAGAATATCATCTTCTCAACACAAATCAAATTATTCCAGCAACAAGAGAAGATATGCATTTTTTAGACATTAAAACTACAATAGAAGGACTAAAAGAAAAGCTGCGCTCTGGGCAAGAATCTGGTAACTATTATCATGAACGAGGTAGTCATTGCGATTTTTGCTTAAATAAAAAAATTTGCAGGCAAGACACTCTAGAAAACAGAATTGATGATGGTCAAACTAAACTAGAATTATTTCCAATAGATTCTCAATTTATCAAGAAACCAAGAAAGAATAAATCTCAGATAAGGATAAAATTTCCAAAAGATAAAAAAGAATAAAAGGTGTAGGTAAGTGATAAGCCACCTTTTGTCAGTTCTCCTCTATTGAGGAATGATCTGTCCTAACATTCAACTAAGCGTCTCTTAGAGACTTGCACCGGCAGGGACTTGTCGTTTCACCAATTCCTTATGTCTATTCAGCTGGTTATCTCATTTCCCTCGCGGGAAACTTCGCAAGCCACATCTTTAGCAACATAAGGTTGTATCGTTTCTGAACAGTTGCCTTCCATTTCTGAAACTTGCCTTACGACAAGCAGCCATGATTGGTGGATGGACTTTCCTCAGAGCCTTATTTCAAGAACCTTTAATGATAAACATCAAGGGTCTACGCTCCGCAGTTAGGTGCTTACCTACATAAAATATCTATATTCTAGAGTATATAAATCTTTTCGAGGCAGATTTTTACTTCAAATAATCTGGAATTGATAAATCTTTAAATTGAGGTAATAAATTTTTCCCATAAATTATTCTAGAAAACGCTTCGGCTTCATATAATACTCCCTTTAATGCGTTATGGGGTTTAGGTTCATTATTCATACCTACATAATTATAAATTTCATCACCTCTCAAAGCAGCTCTATTGTCGTGCATAATTGGGTTTAAACCTCTCCTAAGTTGATGGCCAACTGTTAAAGAATGAAGATCAACTATTCCATATCCAGAAACCCAAGGCAAGTTATATCTTTCTGCAGAAACCTTTAGTATTCTTGAATCATAATGAACATTTTGGCCAGCTAAAGTTTTATCTTCAAAATTATCAATCCACATTAAGAAATCCATCACATTTCTTTCCAATGAAGGTTTTTTTGAATCTCTTATTTCTTTCCTAGTGAATCCATTTAAGTCAAGAGCTTCTTGCTCGATTAAGGCATTCCTAAACATCCTGTTCTCTTGATAAAATGTTTCTAGGCTTGCAAAATCTATCGCTCCAATGCTTACTATAGAACATCTATCGGTGTCTATGCCGGTGGTTTCTACATCTACGATTATCATGAAAAAATTATATAAGAAAAATTTATAAAACGTTCTAAAAAATTCTTAAGCGAAATCGTTTTCTAGGCTCAAGCCCTTACGCTTTCTGATTGCTAGCTTGATCTTTTGCTGTATATCAGTTGGAACTTTCTCGAATACCTGATCCATAATGTAGAAGTGTCCGCGTCCTTCTGTTGCTGATTTCAAGTAAGTGTTCATTCCAATCATTTCTGCTACTGGAAGTTTTGCTTTCAAAGTTAAATGTTCGCCTTCTTGTTCAACGCTCAATAGCTGTCCGCGCTTGTTCTGGACTAATTTAGACAATTCTCCTAAGAATGAATTTGGTGCTTCTATCTGAAGGACTTGCAATGGTTCGAATAAGACTGCGTTACCATTCAACATTGCTAATTTTATTGCTTCTCTTACAGCAGGCAATATCTGGGCAGGTCCTCTATGAATAGCATCTTCGTGCAATTTCATATCCAATAAACGAACTTTCATCTTAATGCCTGGCTCTCTTGCCAATGGTCCTTCGTTCATGACTTCTTCAAATCCATCCATGATCATTTCAAGGACTTCTCCAATGTGAACTTCTCCCTTTACTTCATTGACTAATACGCATCCTTTGTAGAATTGCACATAGCCTATAGCAGATTTGGCATCCATCCCGAATTTTCTTAAAGTATCAACAATCATTTGATCTTTTTTCTTTAGTCTGACTTCTGGAATTTCTCCAGCTTTCATGGATTGATAAATGTCTTCTGGAATTGGCTCAACAATAATATAGAACTTGTTGTGCTTGTTAGGAGATTTACCTTCCATTTCAGCAGATACTTTTTGAATGCTTTCTCTATAAACTACGATTGGTTCTGAAGTTTGAACGTCAAGGCCTTTTTCAGTTTTGATTCTGTTGATTCTTACTTCTAAATGTAATTCACCCATCCCACTCATTAGGTTTTCACCAGTTTCTTCATTAATGGAAATCTTGATTGTTGGGTCTTCTTTTGATGTTTGTCTAAGAACCTCGACTAGTCTTGGTAAGTCGCTAGGTTTCTTAGCTTCAATAGAAATTGTAACTACAGGTTCAAATAAATGCTTAATCGCCTCGAAGGGTTCCATTGGTTCTGAAGAAACTGTTTCTCCAGCAAATGTATCTCTCAATCCTACTAAACCAACAATATTTCCAGCAACAGCTTCTTCAATAGCTAGTCTTTGAGCTCCCTTGTAAACGCTAACTTGCTGTATTCTTACTGTTTTCTTGGCTCCATTCAAATAAACATCCATACCTTGACGTATTGTTCCTGAGAATAAACGTCCTGCCGCGATTTCTCCAGCATGCTTATCAATAACAATTTTAGTAACTACAAAAGCTACTGGTCCGTTTGGATCGCAATGTAATAATGATTGTCCTAATTCTGACTCAGCTTCACCATGCCAGATTCTCGGTATTCTGTAAGCTTGAGCTTGAACTGGATTAGGATGATGTTGAGCAACCATGTCTAAAACTACTTTGTGTAATGGTGCTTTTTTTGCTAATTCTTTGTAGTTGTCTTTTTCATATGCCTCATAAACATCCTTGAATGAAACTCCAGAGCTTTTCATATAAGGTACAGATAAAGCCCATTTATGGAATGCTGATCCGAAAGCTACTGAGCCATCTGCCGCGTTAACTTGCCATTTTTGCTTGAATTCATCTGGTGCAATTGATGCAATAAACTGATTGACATTCATGATTATCTTGAAGAATTTCTCCTGCATTTTTTCAGGAGTTAATTTTACTTCTCTGATTAATCTATCAACTTTGTTTATGAATAAAACTGGTTTAACTCTTTCTTTTAGTGCTTGTCTGAGTACTGTTTCAGTTTGTGGCATCATACCCTCTACCGAATCAACTAAAACAATGGCTCCATCGACAGCTCTCATTGCTCTTGTAACATCTCCGCCAAAATCTACGTGTCCAGGAGTATCAATTAAATTGATTAAGAAATCTGATCCGCCTATATGATGTACCATTGATACATTAGCTGCATCTATTGTTATTCCCCTAGCGATTTCATCTTCATGAAAATCAAGTGCTAGTTGCTTACCAGCTAGTTCTTCTGACATCATACCGGCGCCAGCAAGCAATGAATCTGAAAAAGTTGTCTTACCGTGATCGATATGCGCACATGTAGCTATATTTCTAATATGCTTAGGATCCCTCATTAAAATGACAATTTTTTCTGCTAGTGTTTCACTCATAATATATCAACTCGATAATTATATTATTTTGAGAAAGATATCCGTTTATAAATATTTCTATAATCTTTTTATGAATTTAGTGTATTTATTTATTGATTTGTCTTTTATCAAATTTATTATTAAATCATTTAACCTATAAAATTTTCTCTCTACAATAACATAAGATTTTCCTTTCTCTTCATATATTTTATAGCTGGTCCATTTGGCCCTGAATTTTTTCATGTTTTCATAATCTTCAATAAACGGACCAAAATGTTTTTTTAATTTATTAATTTCCATTTCTTTTGGAGTGAACCAAAGATAAGTTTTTTTGTCATAATGCCATCCGAAATCATTTAATGCAAAGCCTTCTTCATTTATCCTGAATTTCATGCTTTCAAAGAGTTTGTATATCTTAGATCCTATGATATCTGCTTTTCCGCTCTTAGGTATTATCTCGATGATTATTGAATTTTTATATTTAGACACATCAAATTCTTTTATCTTGAAATATTCAATCGAAGATTTTTTCAAATATTTATTTGATATATTTTTAATAAGGTCATATTTTTCTTTTGACAACGCTACAGCAACATTCCTGTTTTTTTGCATTGGATCAATCACAATTAATGGCCCAAGTTTAGATGCATTCAAGCTGAGCAGCAAATCAGTTTTGTTCTTGTAGTGTTTTTTAATGTCAATGATTTCATTTTCTTTCCATTTGCTGACATTTTTGATGAAATTGTCAAATCCATTGTAGTAAATAATCAATAATTCTATCAAGTAACCGGAAAATCCACGAATATGGCTTTCAGCTCCGTATAATTCATTTGATCTTAGAAATTGCTTGGCTAATCTTATATCATCTTGTATTTTCTTGTTTGAATTATTCTTTATGAATCTAGAATGCAATGGACTGATATCAGTAACGTTCATCGCTTCCTTGTAGTTTTTTATATCTAGCACGGGAACAATCTCAAAATTAAATTTGCCATGCTTTACTTGGAAATAATCTCTGCTGCCATGAACTTTTGTTTTCTTTATCTTTTTCAGGGATTTTTCCAATTCTTTTGAAATGTCAATATCTTTGTATTTTTTATAATCAAACTTAACAAATATGTCTACATCATAATTTCCAGAAAGCCAAGTGTTCTTTTCGAAGCTACCACCAACAACGGCTTTAGCGTTTTTCAGGTTCTTGTTTAATGATTTTAAGAATGCGGATGTTTCTCGCTTTACAAATAATTCTTGCTCTTTCGTTGGCTTGATTTCCTTTAATATCTGATTATTAATGTTATTCATAATATTAACATCTGATTATTAAATAAATACCTTTCTATTTGTGAAATCGAGCGCTGGTGCAACCCTCTAAGATAAGCAAAATATAATGTTGCATCCTGT
>CAYHJT010000055.1:0-6559 GCA_964356985.1 Candidatus Woesearchaeota archaeon | reverse complement strand
AAGTCTTTAGATGTTGAACATTATAAAAATTTAAGATATGACCTAAAAGATAAGAAAAGGGTTCATATAGGATATTTTGTTCTTGTTTTTCAATTGATAAAATCAGAGAATAAAATTAAATTTTTAGATTTTGACCATCACGATGTGATATATAAAAAATAATTATTTATAAATCGTCAAAACCTTGGAAAATTTGGTAATAAAGAATAACTATCAAATAGAATAGCATATTAAATATTAAGAAATTGCTCTTGTTTGCTCCAAATAGTCCCGGTGGGAGCATTATTTTATATTACTTTATTTTTAATATTTAATTACTTTAAAGTTATAGAGATTATTTTTATGTAATATCAATTCATAATCTATTTAAAGCAAAATTAATCTTTAGTAACATGAAAAACAAAAAATCCAATTCAAAGTTTTATCTTATAACTTCTATAATTTTAGTAATTGGAATTATAATTGGCCTTGGAATAAATATGCGAGTCAACCCAGAGAATTATAACACTGTAATAAATAAAAATATCAATATCATAAAGTATAACCCAAGCAATTTTGACAGCATTTCCGGAATATCTTATATAAAAGTGCCGGCTGTAGACAGCAATGGCGATGGTGTAATAACGAGCTTGGTAGTTGAAGTCACAAAAGGTACCGGAAAAACTTTGATTGATATTGATAGCGTGCTGTTTATAGCTGACACCCAAAGTAGCATTAGAACTGCTAAGGAAGTTGCTGCACAATACACTGGAAAAGATTTAAACAAATATGATATTATTTATCATCTAGATACAAACGCCTCCATAATCGGAGGACCGAGCGCCGGAGCAGCATTGACAATAGCAACAATTTCTGCATTAGAAAATCAAAAAATTAAAGATAATATAGTAATAACTGGCACAATACAAGCAGACGGAACTATTGGCGAAGTCGGTGGCATATTGGACAAGGCTAAAGCTGCAAAACTTTCTGAAGCAAATCTATTTTTAGTACCTTTAAATCAAAGCGATGAAATAATATATGAAGATAAAGAAACTTGCGAAAAAATTAGACTGAGAGACTTTTGCACTATTGAACAAGTGCCTAGAATTGTAAACATTCAAGAATCTGCTAATATAATTGTAAAAGAAGTTAACAACATTACTGATGCCTATAATTATTTTGTTATTAATAATTGAAAAGGTTTTTATTGATTGATATTTCTCTATTTTTAATGGGCCCATGGTCTAGTGGCTATGAAGAAATTAGCAAACACTGCTCTCACTCAGCAGAGATCGAGAGTTCGAATCTCTCTGGGCCCAGATTTTAAATAGAAAAATTTAATAATGTCTTGATATAATTAAATGATATAAGAGGTGATTATTTTTGGTTGTAAAAGTAAAAGAATTTAGAGTTCATTTAGGAGTTTTGGACGAACAAATCAATAAGTTTATGGTTGAAGAAAAGATGAAGAGACTTATTGATATAAAATATATAGCCAATAACATAGGCACTTTTGCTTTAGTAATTTATGAAGTATAGACTTCTTCCTTCAATATCTTTTTCTTTATCAGTTTTTTTGTTAATTGACATGTCTTGCATATATTGCCTGTAGAAGGCTCGCCGCAATGCATGCATTGATTTATCGATGACTCTTTTCCCCTGTATTTTTCCTTTAGCAATGGAAGAATCTCAATGAAGCTATTTATTATGCTGTATTTTGTACCTGGATGTTTTGATTCTATCTCGTTTAGATAATCACGAATTTCACCGCGATAAGAAAACCTTGCATTAGGACATTCGAAAAAACCTGAAGATACAAACCCTTTTAGATAAGCATAAAGCATTACCTCTTTTTCAGTCATGAAATATAAAGGCTTAACTCTTGGAATAAATCTTTTATCTCTCTGAATTCCAGTAATAGGACCCATACGAGCATTTATTTCCTGATTATTACGAAATTGATTCATTAATACGGCTTGAGCTTCATCGTCAAGATTATGACCTGTAGCAAGTTTAGTCGCTTTTAACAATCTAGAATGTTTATTTAATAAATAACGCCTAAAGACTCCGCATGCAGAACAAGGAATTATGTCATTTGTTTTAACTATTTGATCTAATGTTTTTCCTAATTCTTTTTTATAACTAAAGATATGCAATTTAATATCGTGCTGCTTGCAGAATTTTTTGGCATCTATGACCGTTTTTTCCCTGTATCCATGAATTCCTTCATCTATTAGTATCGCGAAGATTTCTAAACCACGAATTTTTTGGCTAAGCTTTTTTATCAAGTATAAAACAGTTAAAGAATCTTTGCCACCACTTACACCAACAGCAATTTTATCATTATTTTGAATTAATTTATATTTGCCTATGGTTTTGTTTACTTTTTTCTCGAAGTATTTAATGAAATCATTTTTACATAGTTTGCGACCAGAAATTAAAGTAATTACCGGTTTAAGTTCACATTGAGTACATGCCATAGACTTATAGAAAATGTCTAATTTAAAAATATATTCTTTTATGTATATTTTAAATAAATAGCTTTATAAATGGCAATTTGTTTTAGATTTCACCTCAAAATGACACAAGATAATTATAGCATATCACCTGAACTTATTAAAAAAGTTTATGACCGAGCTAGCATTATATTGGGTAAAAATCTTGCAGAAGATTTTTCTCAAAGCGTAATGTTGAGATCTATAGAATATTTAGATAAATTTAAAGATAAACCTGTAGATAAAGTAGTCCAACAATCATTCGTATTTGAACTATTACATAGACATTCTAAAAATATAAAATCTCCTTCAATAGAAGAGATTAGATTGTATTATGATTCTTTAATAAGAAATTCTAATAATCAAGATTTTCAAGATTTATTACTTGTTACAGTAAATAAAATGAACGGCTTAGAATTATTAATTGCTAAAGATTTACTTGGGGTTTAAGTGTTGATGAATCATCTAAAAAACATAAGGTTAGTGAAGCTTGCATTCTATCGCATCTTAACCAATTAAGAGAAAATATATTTAATTTTTATCTACCGGAGGCAAAAAATGAGTTTGAATGAAACTTTTAAGAAATTGGCAGGAAAAGAGGTCTTTAATGATATTATCGGCCAAGAAAAAACTAAGAAGCAATTGCTAAGTGCATTAATTGTTTCAAGACATTGTATCATTGTTGGTCCTCCAGGTATTGGTAAGACAACTTTAGCAAAAAATGTTGCTGAATTATTACCAGATATTAATGTAAATGATTGTAATTTTAATTGCAGCCCCGATAATCCTATATGCCCTGAATGCAGATTAGGAAAAATAATTAAAACCAAGAAAATCAAAGGAATGGATAGATTTGTAAGAATCCAAGGAAGCCCAGACCTAACTGTAGAAGACTTACTTGGCGATATAGACCCGATTAAGGCATTGAAATTCGGACCTTTAAGCATAGAAGCTTTTACACCAGGAAAAATATTCAAAGCAAATAATGGAGTATTATTCTTTGATGAAATCAACAGAGCCCCAGAGAAATTGCAGAATGCCTTGCTCCAAATTCTAGAAGAAAGAAAAGCAACTATCGGAAGTTATGACATAGAATTTCCAGCTGATTTCGTACTTATAGGATCAATGAATCCCGAAGATTTTGCAGGTACAGAAAAATTATCTGAAGTATTTTTAGATAGATTTGATATTGTTTATATGGAATATCCAGAAACCCTAGAGATAGAAAAACAAATTGTAAAGAAAAGATCTACAATAATCAAAGAAATAAAATTCTCTGAAAATTTATTGAATTTCATAATTGAATTTGTAAGAAGAATAAGAGAAGGTAAAGATATTGAAAGAGCTCCAAGCGTTAGAGTATCTATAGGAATATATGAAAGAGCCCAGAGCAATTCATTAATATCTGGAAGAAAAGAAGTTCATATGCAAGATATTGATGAAGCTATTGTTAGCGTTTTAAATCATAGAATAAGATTAAAACCTAGCGTCAAATATTTGATAACAAATGAAGAATTCATCAAAAAGCAGTTGAAAGAGTTTGTTGAATACAAAGAATCCGGCGGAGAATTTCCGTAGCCAGGATGGCAATTCTGAATATGATGATAATTTAGTAAACACTAACGAGAAACATGGCAAGCCTGGCAGTGATCCTGAGCAAGAAAAATTGATGCATTCTGTGCTAGAGAGTGACAAGAAATCAATTGATCAAGGACATTTATTGATAGATGCAATAAATCAGGGACTATTTTCTTTTAACCCCGACATGATGATGGAACACATGGTTAATAATTATAACTTAGCGAAGCAAATGTACGGCGAAACATTTCTTAAAGCTGTAACGGGTTATGATGAATCTATGATTTCTAGAAATATTAAAATTCCTGAATTTCAAAGAGAACTTAAAAGACGAGTTAATCAAACTATAGAGCAACTAAAAGATGATGATTTGATTGATAGAGAAAAAGAAATTACTGACAAGGGCTTAGAATTAGCCGCTTTAACGCTTTATACTGAAGAACTTGATAATATGGTTGCCAAAGGACTTATCGGCGAGAAAAAATCAGAGAAGACTTATCATTATGGAACCCCTTTTGATTATCGTGCTTATAAAAAGGGCGATAGATACAAAGATATTGCGTTGAAAAAATCTATTAGAGCTTCTATAAGAAAAAGACATACTAGTTTAGAAAAAGAAGACCTTCAAATAATGAAGAGAGAAGGCAAAGGCCATATAGAATTGATATATGGATTAGATGCTTCTGGATCCATGAAAGGCAATAAGATAAATCTATGCAAGAAAGCTGGCATTGCGCTTGCGTTTAAAGCTATAGAAGAAAATGATAAAGTAGGATTGATTGTATTTGGATCTGAAATTGAAAATGTAGTAAGGCCAACTACAGATTTCATGCTGATTATGAAAGAAATAGCCAAGATTAGAGCCAAGAAAGAAACTAATATTGTTGCCACAATAAAAAAAGCTATTGAGATATTTCCATCAAGCAACGAATCAACAAAACATTTGATATTGATTACAGATGGATTGCCAACTACTGGAAAAGATCCAGAAAAGGAAACTTTAGAATCTGTAAGTGAAGCAATTTCTAATAGTATTACGATAAGCGTGATAGGAATTAATCTAGATGAAAAAGGAAAAAATCTTTGCGAAAAGATGACCCAATTAGGAAATGGAAAATTGTACATTGTCAAAGATCTTGAGAATTTAGATACAATTGTATTACAAGATTATTATTCATTATAATCAAAAAATAAGAAAAAAAGAAGTAAAATTTATTTCTGTGCTACTACTGGTTGTGTAGCAGACTGCTGTACCACTGGGATTTTAGGTTCTTTTATATGGCCCTTCTTTTTAGCCCAGAATACTATTAAGAAACATATAACAATAATTGCTATTATTCCTATTATCCAATTATTACTGATTGGAGATGCATAGGCTAAATTTTTACAAGCACCCGCTTCACACCCTCTATTACAAGTTTGATTTTTTAGAGAAATGTATTGTGCACTTGGACTTGAACAGTAGTATTCTCTTAAAGAGTTTCCTGTTGCACAATAATCTGTTTTAGTGTCAATTACTCCTTGCGTAGAAGAGGTTATTGTTGTTGTTCCTTGAGTACCATAATCTAGTCCCTGATCTGTTTCAGCACAATTGTAAGTTACTGTTGGTGGTATTTGTGTTAATATTAAATTTACATTTGTTACTAAATTTGTAGATACAACTGGATAAGCAGATGCTGAGTTGTATCCAGATTTAGTCGCGGTAACTGTATGGGTCCCTGTAATAATATTACTTAAGAATAATGGACTTATTCCTTTATTTATACCATCTACTGAAATTGAGGCTCCAGTCGGACTTGATGTAATGTTAAGCATTCCATATGTAGTTTGGTTTGTATTATTCCCATTGGTTCCATTACTATTTTGTGTTAAAATTACATATAATGGAGTTGTTAATCCAGCAGATATTGTTGGATATCTGTATGCTGTTTGATAACCAACTTTTTGTATCATTACTGTCGGAGTTCCAACATTTAAATTATAAATAGTTATAGGACTTAATCCCTTGTAAATACCATTTACATAGATACTTGCGCCTTCTGGCGTAACTGAAACATAAAGATTTCCAGTAGTTACATTCGTTCCATTGCCTGGAATTGTCCCATTAGTTTCATTTGCTGCATTGACATTTGTACTAAGAATAAAAAAAGCACTAAATAAAAATAAAGAAACAAATAATAAACCTTTTTTCATTTGAATAATCACCTCATTTTTTTATAATTTATTAACCATTTTTTCAGCCGGCTCTAATTCTTTCCAGTTTTGGTTAAACAATCCTTCCATTGCAGTAGCGAAGAAAGGCGTATTGACCCAGATCCCTACATCGTAAGTTGGGTGCACTTCTTTATCATCCATAAGCATAAACATCAGTTCTTTGCTATCGATAATGCAAAATCTTGCATCCATGTTCTTTAGATGACGAATATCTGCGTACTTAGTCATGTCTTTTACTGAAGATGCTGTCTCTTTTGTTATTGGAGCAGCTATTCTTATCTTAACATCTT
>CAYHJT010000054.1:0-6690 GCA_964356985.1 Candidatus Woesearchaeota archaeon | reverse complement strand
AGATTTAGATATTGAAAGAATAAAAAATATTGAAGAAAGAATGAAGAAAAGTACTAAAATAAAGAGATTCAACCAAAAAGACGCGATTAAGTATTTAAGAAATTTATAAAAATATATAAGTAAGTTGAAATTTAGAGACTATGAACTTCTAGTCAATGGTCCGCTCGGGGGCTATTTTCTACTAACTAATATAGTATTAACATAAATTTATAAACAGTGAAAAATTGATTTTTTTATATTAAAATGGGACAATTCAATAAAGAAAGAAAATCAAGAGAAAGAAGTTCTGATGGCTTTGAAGAAAAACCTAGAAACAGGAGCTCATCAAGAGGAATAGGTAGATTCGAAAGAAAAGAATTTCGCGGCTTTTCAAGAGAACCTAGAGAATTCAATGACCGAAGTTCTAGAAGACCTAGTTTTGACAAAGAAATGCATGAAATAATCTGCGACAGATGCGGCAAAACATGTGAAGTACCTTTTAGGCCAACTGCCGGAAAGCCAGTTTATTGCAATGACTGTTTCAGAAAAAACGATAATAGCAATGAACCTAGAAGATCATCTAATTCAAATAATCAATCTAGTGGAAATGATTTAAGAGAAATAAATCAAAAACTTGATAAAATAATGAAGGCATTAAAGATTGATTAATTTTTTAATTATTATAATTTATTAAAATAATTTTAAAATAAAAAAGAAAAATAAAGCTTTTTCTATCTTATTTTATATACTACACTGATTTGTGCGCTGATTTCTAAACTCTTGGGTTGTAGCTGAGTTCCAAAGTCTGCTGCCTTTACACTAGCACCTTCTGCCATAGCAAAATTTGGATAAGCATTGTAGTAAATTTGGCCAACATTAGGCTCTGAAACAGATTTTATGCCTGCCAATTTAACACCTAAAGAGCTTGCGATTGTTTCTGCCTTAGTTCTAGCAGCAACTGTAGCATTTGCCAAAGCATCTTTCTTAACTTGGGCTTGACGCTCGTTGCTTAATGTAAAAGACACATAATCAATTCCTTGAGCGCCTGCAGATACTGAAGCATCTATTATTGAACCTGCCTTGCTTAAATCTTTAGTGGAAACTTTTAATGTAGTCTCGGCAATATAACCTTTATCTACATAGGAATTGTCTTCCCAAACTTGATTCTTTCTAAGATCATAACTTGTAGTTTCAATATCTGAATCACTTAAACCAAGTTTCTTTAATGCGGCAATCACTTTATTGTTTATATCTTGATTAGCTGTTTTTGCTAAGTTTGCATCCGTATTATTTGTTGTTATTCTTACATATACTTCTGCTTTATCAGGCATTGTAGTTATTGTAGCATCGCCTGAAGCAGTAATTATCTTATCTTCACTTGAAGTAATATTTCCTTGAAATGCGAAAAACGCTAAAACTAAAACTAAGGCTATTACCAATATTCCTATTATTAAATTTTGATTTTTCATTTTATATCACCAATTATAGAAACATTATTTTATATAAATAGGTTGCGATGACTTCCAACTCAATTGAAGCTATCCGAAAAAGTGAGAAAATTATTTATAGCTGATAAAATTAATAACCCTATGGTAAATATCAACAAATACATAAATAATGGGAATCTAAAAATAATTGTGAAGCTAAATTCTAAGAACACTGAAATAATAAAATACGATGAAGACAAGAAAGCGTTGATTGTTCAGATAACTCAAGAACCTAAAGAAAATAAGGCCAATATTGAAATAATAAAATTCTTTACGAAAATTCTTAAGAAAAAAATTCGTATAAAAAGTGGGTTGACTAGCAAAGAAAAAATTCTGCAAATACAATAATAAAAAATTAGCTGTAGAAACATTTATAAATCATCAATTTTGACAAAGTTTTATGCCAGAAGAAGAACAGTTATTAGTCGCATTAGATGAATACTTGAAAGTAGGTTTACATATAGGCACAAAGTTCAGAACAAAATTCATGAGTAATTTTATTTACAAAGTAAGACCTGATGGCCTTGCAGTTCTAAATGTCCAAGAGATCAACAAAAGATTAGATTTAGCAGCTAAAATGATGGCTAAGTATAATCCTGAAGATATTCTTATTGTTTGCAGAAGAGAAAACGGCTGGAAGCCAGTAAAAATGTTACATAAACATACTGGAATAAAGGTTTTTGCGGGTCGTTATCCTCCAGGAATATTAACAAATTCTAGCCTTGACAATTTCATGGAAACAAAATTAATATTAGTAGCTGACCCATGGCCAGACAGAAACGCCGTAAATGACGCTTCCAAATTAGGAATCCCAGTAATCGGATTATGCGATACAAATAATGATTCTAGCAATGTTGACTTAGTAATACCTTGCAATAACAAAGGCAAGAAAAGCTTGGCATTAGTTTTCTGGGTATTAACAAAAGAATATTTGAAAGCTAAAGGTAAGATAAATTCAGATTCTGAGTTTAAAGCTACTCTAGAAGATTTTACTCAAGAATAAATAATAATAAGTTTTAAATACCATTTATTGAATTCTTTTTAATTATATATGCGCCAGTAGTTTAGCCTGGTAGAATGAGACCTTGCCAAGGTTTTGGCCCGGGTTCAAATCCCGGCCGGCGCATTCACCTATTTGTTTATATAATTAAGCATAATATATTCACTATAAAACAGAAAAATATATAAATAAGTAATCCTTAAGGATTACTATGAAAACAATAACTATAAAGTTGCCAGAAAACGAAGCCAATGATTTGGAAGAATTTGTCAAAAATAAAAATTATCCTTCTAAATCTGAATTTATTAGGCATCTTATTATGGAAAGATTAGATAAAACACGAAAAGAGAAAATAGGGTGGATGATATTGGCTGAAAAATCATTAAAAAATATATGGGACAATAAAAAAGATGATAAAACCTGGGGTAAATATCTATGATAGAACAAAGAGACTTGTTGTTAGTTCCATTTCCATTTTCAGATCAATCTGGTAAAAAAGTAAGGCCAGTTATTGTGATTAGCAATAGTAATTTCAATAAATATTCTGATGATGTTATTATTGTAGGAGTTACTTCAAATATTTCAAAGGATAAATATACAATTACTCTGGAAAATACTAATTTAGATGAAGGAAAACTTTCTACAAAATGCTGTATAAAAGTTGAAAATTTGTTAAAGCTAGATAAAGAATTAATTATAAAGAAGATTGGTAAGATAAATAAAGAAACTCTAAAGAATACGATAGATAAGCTATCTGAAATAATTAGCTATTAAGTTAATTAAAATAAAATTTAGAAAATTTTTTATAATTAATTAAACTGAAATTATTATAAATAATAGGATATAAGAAAAAACATGAAAAAAATCTTAATAACAATATTATTGATTAGTTCATTAATATTTATAGCAGCATGTAACAATAAGTCTAGCGCTAATCTGGATGATTTTGCTAAATGTCTAACTGCAAATGGAACTAGCTTTTATGGAGCTTACTGGTGTCCTCATTGCCAAAGGAATAAGGAAATGTTCGGAACTTCTATAAAATACATCGATTATATTGAATGCGCAATACAAGGAAGTAATGAAGAAAACCCTGTATGCACTATAGAAAACATAAAAGGATATCCTACATGGAAATTCGAAGACAACTCAAAACATGAAGGAGAAATCACATTACAACAATTAGCTACTAAAACCGGATGTGTTCTTCCTAAATAATCATAGTCATGGCAATAAGATTCAAAGAAAATTTCCTAGAACGTTACAGCAAACTAACTGACATAGAAACATTCAAAGAAGTAACTATTAGAGAATTAAGAAGAAGCATAAGAATCAACACATTAAAGATTTCTGAAAAAGAATTATTATCTAGATTAAGCAATAAATGGAAACTAGAAAAAATACCTTGGTGCGATCAAAGTTATTTCATGTCAGGTGAACGTCGAGATATAGGAAATTTATTAGAGCATAATCTGGGATATTATTACATACAGGAAGCAGCATCAATGATACCGCCGATAGTCCTTGATCCAAATGAAGATGACATAATATTAGATATGGCCGCAGCTCCTGGATCTAAGACTACGCAAATGGCTGCGATGATGAAAAATAATGGATTAATTGTAGCGAATGATTACGATGCGGACAGGATAAAATCTCTAGGAATTAATCTGCAGAGATGCGGTGTGACAAATTCTATAATCACCATAATGCACGGCCTTCAATTCAAGGGATATAAATTTGACAAGGTATTACTTGATGCGCCTTGCTCCGGAACTGGCGCAATAAGAAAAAGCCTAAACACATTAAAAATGTATAATGTAAAAATGATAACTAAACTATCAAACATGCAAAAAAAATTGATAATAAATGCTTACATGAACTTAAAAGAAGGCGGCGATTTGGTTTATTCAACATGCTCTTTAGAACCAGAAGAGAATGAAGAAGTTATAGATCACTTGCTGAATAATTTTCCTAACGCAAAAGTCCATAAGATTGATTTAGATATTAAAAGAAGTAATCCAATTGTCGAGTTTCAAGGCGATAAATATTCTGATGAAGTTAAGAAATGTTTAAGATTATGGCCCCAGGATAATGACACTGAAGGATTCTTCATAGCACATATTTCGAAGGCCTAATATGATATCTATATTTCTGTAATACATCTGTGTTTATGACATTTCTTATTTTTCTAAATTCCCTCAACACAATATCATAATCTTTTTCACTGTCTATGTCTACATATCCATCAATAAATGGAGTTATAACAATACTAGAATTCATATTAGGTGGATATAATCTAACTATTTCTTCAACTTTTTGTTGTTCAATATTTCTAGTCATAAAAGATGGTGAATTAATAAATTTCGGTAAATTTCTTGTCAACCTATGCCATTGTTTAAGTGTCCATCCAGTCATGATAATATCTTTAAGCTCTTTATAATCATAAAGCAAACTGCCAAATTCTAATGCCCAAGTAAGTCTATTTGTGGATCTTTTTTCGTACATATATTCTATTTTTTCTCTAGGTAACTTTGATGGTCTAATAAAGGCCATATCATCAGGCTTACACCATATGACTTGATTGCCCGTGACTATAGGTAATAATGGTTTTTTATATACAAAGGACAATTTCTTAATATCTGATTCTGGAATCATGAATAAAGTTATATCATCTGAGTCTTTTACATTTTGAACTGCGAAATCGATTGAATAAGGAGTTCTGAATGGTGTATCACCAGACAAATACAAAAATCCTGATTCTATTCTTGAGGGATTTAAGCTTGTTCTATTCTCATACGCTTTAAAGAAATTATCTGCAAAATTAGCTTCTGGATTTTGAGGAACAGCCAAAAAATTCTTTCTTAATGCAGATAATCTAAGCCTGTGAAACATTTCATGAGGTCCTATTAAAGTGATAGAGCTTATGCTATCTGAAGCATTCAATGATTCGATTACTCTAGAAACAGAATTATGCTCATCAGGCTCTTCAATGAAAGGTTTATAGCCATTAGTAAAATCTACAAAACATTTAGGAGTTCCTTGAATGTATCCTTTTCTGTTATTTCCTGCTAATACTATTGCATCTAATGAATCCATGATTTTTAAATCAATAGGAAAAAAATTATAAATCTTGCCTATTCGAACTTATATCCTAACTTTACAAGAATGTTCTTCATATTCAATGAATCTTTATATGTTATAGGGCTTTCACAAATTATATTACAATCTATTTTCCTTGAAATTAATTCTTTGGCTAATGGCTCAAATTTTGGCCCGCCTTCTGCAAGTATTAAGTGATTAACTTCACCTTTATCAGAAAATTTTATTGCGGAAAAATGAAAATGTAATCTTTTTAATTTTAGAACTTCTAGTTTGTCAAGAACTTCTTTAAAGTCAATGTGTCCATTGTTTCTAGCGTATATATGTGCTGGATCGATGCAAATATCACATTTAGTTTCCTTAGCCAATTTTATTGTTTCATCCAATGAGCCATATGCTGAATGCTTTCCAGTAGTTTCTGGTGCTAGCTTAACATTCCAAGAATTTTTCTTTATCACATCAAGCATATCTAGAACTTCTGATTTTACCATTTCATGAGTTTCTTCTTTAGATCTCTTGCCGAAATAAGCGGGATGAAAGACTATATGACTTGCGTTTAAATAATGACCACGCTCAGATGAATCTAGAATTCTTTTCTTAGAAGCGTTTACTTTGTCTTTCTCTTCCGATGCTAAATTTATGAAATATGGTGCATGAATGCTCAAGTTGATATCGAGTTCTTTGGCTTTTTTACCGACTTCCTTAGCCAATTCATTTTTCATGTAAACTTGACGAACAAATTCTATCTCTTGAGCTTGCAAACCTAGCTCTTTTAATTTAATTAGAGAAGCGATAGTATCTTTTTCTATATTACCGGCTGGACCTAGGCGAATCATAAAAATAAAATTAATAAAGAAGTATAAATAATTAACTATCTACGCTTTTTCTTCTTAGAAGTTGTGGTAGATTTTGGTTTTTTCTTGATTCTTAATATTTTCAAAATGTCTTTTTTCTTGAATAACAAAAACAACAATAGTAATATTGCTGCAATATAAGACCAAGTTGCAATAAACATAGTTATATCATTCATAATTAAAACCTCTATGGAATATTAGAAATATATTTTAATTTATATATTTTGCGATTTCAAGCGCTGGTGCAATCCTAAATTTTAAGTAGAGG
>CAYHJT010000053.1:0-6698 GCA_964356985.1 Candidatus Woesearchaeota archaeon | reverse complement strand
TCAGTTGCGATGGGGGTCCCACTGGCTCGTATTCCAGGCTCGGGGTACGTGCGGCGCGTGAAAAAAAGTAATCATTTATTGATAATAGATATATTTTAAAACTAATTTTATTTCTCTTTTTTTACTTTAGAATTTTGTTTGTTGAGTTTCTATTCCTAAATAGAATCAATGAAATAAACAAAGTTGAGTTACACGTAGTTTCATAGTGCATGGACGATTGAGTCTATATGCCATAAAATACAATAACAATAGTTATGTAATAATGAAAGACCTTGGGGAAGTCTTGAATGAACACTAAAGTTATGGTGAGACTTGATGAAACTGCTACCACAGTCGCTAGGTTCAGAGCTAATTCGGATAGGGCTAACCTCAATTGCAATGAGGATCCTGCTAACTCGAAATCTAAAAAAGACGAGATTGCTAGGCTCGGAATGACCCAATATATTCTAGGGCTTATTAAAATGAAAACTTACAATAACTTACATGAAAACTTATATTCAATAACTAATTTAGAGTTAGCTTTTAGAAAAGCTAGGAAAGGAAAATCAAGCAAATATTATGTTATACAATTTGAAAATAATCTAGAAATAGAATTAAAACATTTAAGCTACGAACTAGAAAACTTAACATATCAACCTAGAAAGTTAAAGCGATTTATAATAAGAGATCCTAAGACAAGGACAATACATTCTTCTGAATTCAGAGATAGAGTTGTTTATCATGCATTAGTTAATATAATTGAGCCGATATTCGAGAAGATTTTTATCTATGATTCTTACGCTTCTAGATTAAACAAAGGAACATTAAACGGAGTACTAAGATTTGAACAATTCAAAAGAAAAGTTTCAAAGAATGGAAGGCTTGTAAAAAATGCTGTTGATAATAATCAAATCATTGGTTATTGCCTAAAAGCAGACATAAAACATTATTTTGAAACTGTAGACCATGAAATTTTAGTAAATATATTAAAAAAGAAGATAAAAGATGATAAAATAATTTGGCTTGTTAATCAGATATTAAGCAATTATGACGCTGAAATTAAAGGAAAAGGCATGCCGCTAGGAAATTTGACATCACAATTTCTAGCAAATGTTTATTTGAATGAACTTGATTATTTTGTAAAACATGAGTTGAAAACAAAATATTATGTGAGATATGTAGATGATTTCATAATTTTGCATAATAACAAAGATGCACTTGAATATTATAAGAATGAAATAAACAAATTTCTTATTAATAATTTAAAATTAGAATTGCATCCCGATAAATCAAAGATAATTCCATTAAGAAATGGGATAAACTTCCTTGGATACAGGTTGTTTAATAATTATAAGTTACTTAGAAAAACAAATTTAAGGAAATTTGAAAATAAGTTTAATGATAACATTAAGGAATATAAAGAAGGTTACTTAAGCCATGATGACTTTATTTCGAGTTTAAGTGGATGGTGTGGATATGCACAATGGGCGAATACATATAATTTAAGAAAAAGGTTATTAGAAAAATTATGAAATAATTTACAATCAATTCTTGCATATAATTTAATAAAATTATAAATATCTACAAAACAACTATTTTTTGTAAATGAACTTATCAATTTGAGATCTAGCCTTTTCGCGGTTCTTTTGATGCTCTTTTAAGAATGTATTTATTGTGTCGATAGTTATTTGCTTTAGCTCAGATGTTAGTATCTTTCCAGATTTGTAATCATCATATATTTGTTTTAATTTTTTATCGTCTTTTTCAAAAAATGTCAAGTACTGGTAGCTAACATCTACATCTGGGTTTCCGCCTTTCTTTCTATGTTCTTCTATTGTCTCTCGGCCACCAGAGAATGCATATTTCTTTATTTTATTTTCAACTTCTTTAGGATTGTCTGTTAAAGCAATATAACTTTCTTTAATAGAAGAAGACATTTTGCCTCCTTGAAGACTGGGAATAAATTTATTGAATGTAAAACTTGGCAATATAAATTTATATTCATCACTCATTCTAGAAGCAATATCTCTACTCAAATTTGCATGAGGTAGTTGATCTATACCTATAGGAACTATAACTGGTTTAGGACCACCATTTTCTTCTAGTTGGGGATGTAATATATCTGCTATTTGAGTAAATACTGAAATTATCTTTCCAGGATTTAAGTCGCCATAAATAGCTTTCATTTCATTTAAGGTTATTTTTTTAGAAACATATTTACTAAGATTCATATAATCTTTAGATCCTTCGCTTTGAAAGTAAACATGTGTTTTTTTAGGTTTTAATCCTAGAGCAATATAATTAATTAAATATTCATTTACTGCAGTTTCATACATCTCTTTATGTGTTAAATTTCTTGTCAAATAAGCTTCTATATCTGCAATTGTAATATAGCATTCTGCCCCTAATTCCTGGTAATATATCATTTGATCAGCTATAGTTTTATGACCCAAGTGAAACTTACCAGAAGGCATTAATCCCGTCAACATGGCAAAATCCTGTTTTTTGTTTATTGCTTCAATAATCTTATTAAAATCTTTATGCCCAAAAATAAATCCTCTTCTCATATATAAATGAGGATTAGGAACTTTCTTTAATATATTAGAAAAGGATTCAATACCAAAGTCTTTGCTTAGTTTATCATAATCTTTTACTTCAAATGATTCCCAAGGATTTATCTTTTTTATATCTTCCACATAATTTGATTTATTCGAGAATTTAAAAAGTTTTCTTAAGCCAATTTTCTTTTGTTTATTAGCCTAGCCAAATATACCGCTGCCCAGAACAAAGCTGCATAAGCGACTAGAACGTAGATTTCAGTTAGCACTTCTAAAATTCCGAAATCGAATAGTATCATTTTCTTTAATATCGCGTCAGTAATTACAAAAGGATTGAACAAGGCTATCCATCTAATTCCGAGAGGTATAGATTCTATAGGCAATATTGTGTTAGACAAGAACAAGAATATTGTCGCTATTGAGAATGTGGCTAAAGTTGAAGTTTCCTCTGTCTGGAAGGCATATCCTATTAGCATTCCTATTAATATGAACACCATTGCTATCAAGAATATTATCAATAATAATGAAGGATTCAACATCGCAAGTATCTGCGTCGGAGATGTAAAGTACATTTCCGTAAATATTACAATCAATTGCAGGATTAATATGAATAAGCATGTAATGAAAGTTCCTATGATGAATGTGAAGTTATTCGTAGGTGTGATGAAGTTTCTGAAGTAAGCCCTGCTTTTCTTCTCCCTTATCACTATTGTTGAGCTTAATAATAAGCTGACAAGCATGACTACCATTGCTATCAATGTAGGAAATACAAATCTAAGGTTGCTTGTTTCATTGGATATTGGTTTTATGCTGGTTCTAATTGGGTTTGCTATGCTATCAGATTCCTGCATTGGCAATGAATCTATGTTGTTGATTATTGCATCTATGTCTGTTTGCAATGTGTTTAGTGAATCAGTGGTCTTGGCAATTTCTGATCTTATTGTTTCTGCATTCGATTTTATGCCTTCCTTGGCGCTGTTTACATTGTCTACATCTGTCTTCAATGAATTAATCTTGTTTACTAGAGTTTGAACTTTATCAAGATATTCTGCGCTACAGTTAGTTCCACAACTTAAGGAGCCATTTGTCAATGAATTTACTCCTAAGCTAGTTGTATCAAGAGTCATATCTAAGGAATCTAGATTATTCACGATTGAATCCGCGTTATCGTTTATTTTTGAATATCCTTCTTTTATTGCGTCAACGCTCGCTTTATTATCAATCAATTTTATTTTTGAATCCGATAGGACAGAAAGTATATTATCCATTAATCCCTTGGTTATTTCATTGCTTTGTAGGTTTACTTTCTTGCTGACTTCACTAATTACAAAGTAAACCAAGTTTATCCTTGAATTATCGACATAGAATATAATTTCTGAATTGTTTGTATTATCTGCCCTTAAGTCTTCCGGTAGAACCATGCAAACATTGATCTTCTGGCTTTTTATGGATCCTATACAATCTTTTTCAGAAGTCATATTTATCACGGTGAATTGGCTTCCCTTCAATGCATTTATTAGGTTATTTCCTAGATCACTGTAAGAACTAGAGTAAGTTCCTATTTTTATGTTGTTAACATCAGATGAATTAAATGCTAGCCCTATTAATGAAACAATAAGCAAGGGTCCTAACAATATTATAAGAGCGCTTAATTTAGATCTAATCAAAATTTTCAAATCTTTTTTTACTACTTGGAATATTTTCATTTTCTGGTTTTCTTGTCAAACATATAATCTTCTTGCAACTCTAGGCTTTTATTCTTGGGTATGCTTGACTTAGGAGTGTTTTTTTGTGATTCTAATGCTGATTTTACCAAACCCTTTGCAACATCTGTGCCAGTTTCTTTTATTATTACATAGAATATTTCCTCTAGGGATTTTTTCCCATATATTCTCTTTAAGTTATTTGGGCTATCGAACTTTACGATTTTTCCCTTGTTCAATATAGCGATGTTGTCGCATAAATTCTCCAATTGCCACAGCAAATGCGACGTTAATATTATTGTTGTACCTGTTTCCTTGACTTTTTTTATTATGCTAATAACTTCACGTCTTAATAATGGATCAAGGTCTTCAGTTGGCTCATCTAAAATCAATACCTTGGGATTATGTATCAGTGCACATGCAATATCTAAACGACGCTGCATTCCTGTACTCATATTTCTAGCTAGATAATCTTTAGTATGTCCTATCTCGAGCAATTTTAACAGTTCGTCAATTCTAGCGTTTATGACTTTCGATTTCATATCGTATAATTTTCCAAAGTAGAATAGATTTTCCTTTACAGTCAATTCATTGTAGAAAGAACCACCTTGTGACGCAAAACCAAATATAGTAGTTATATTTTTGTAATCTTTTCTTATATCCCTACTCTGAAATTTGATTTTTCCAGTAGTCGGTTTATAAAATCCTATGAGCATATTTAATATTGTAGTCTTACCGCATCCAGAAGCTCCAATAATTCCAGTTATCTCACCGAAAGGAATGCTTAAATTTATTCCATCAAGAACTAAATTTTTTCCGTATTTTTTAGAAACTTTTTGAAATTCAATATATGGAGGTGCAGGCATTAATAAAAAGAATGATGTGTTGCTTTTAAACTTTACTTAGTTATTCAGAAGTAATTAAATAAATTTTAAATTAATCTAATGATAATATTTAAAAAGGGTTATTCATAATATTAAAAATATGAAACATTCATTAAAGATCACTTTGGTTTTATTGTTATTATTTTTAGCAGCTCAGTTGATTGGTTTGTTTATTGTTAATCGATCTATAGGTAATTTGCCTTTTGGATTTGAGCGTCCAGATTATAATCCAAACACGTCTTATGTTCCCATAATAATTGCAATACTGTTAGGAACTGGATTGGTATTATTATTAGCTAAATTCAAGGCAGTAAAAGTTTGGAAATTCTGGTTTTTTCTAAGCGTGCTATTTACATTAACGATAGCTTTCAGCACTTTAATGAATCAATGGATTGCATTGGCTTTAGCTTTGATATTATCTTTATGGAAAACACTTAAAGGAAATGTAATAGTTAATAATTTATCAGAGTTATTTATTTACGCAGGACTAGCGGCAGTTTTTGTTCCAGTAATCAATGTGCTTTCGGCAATAATTCTTCTAATAATAATATCTGTATATGATGCATGGGCCGTCTGGACTTCAAAGCACATGGTTACGCTAGCGGAATTCCAGACAGAATCAAAAGTCTTCGCAGGTTTGAATATTGTTTATCATACAGAAGAATCAAATAAAAATCCAATAAAATCCACAAAGAATATTTCCGTTAAGGACTCTAAAGATTTTCTTAAATCAACATCTAAAATACAACCTAAAACAAAAATAGCGATTATTGGTGGTGGAGATGTAGCGTTTCCATTGTTGTTTGCCAGTGTAATCTTGAAATCTACTAGTTCAACGGGTGGTATGTTAAATGCGATTATTGTTAGCATTGTTACAACTCTAGCTCTAGGCGGATTATTATTGTTCAGCAAGAAAGATCGCTATTATCCGGCAATGCCATTTATTACAGCAGGTTGCTTGTTTGGTTATTTGATAGTCTGGTTAATCTCATTATAAAAATTTTATATTAGTTATTAAAATCTAAAATAAATCCGATTTTTTAAACTCATTAAAATTAAATCCGATTTAATCTAAAATCCTTCTCAAATTCACCGAAATCTTTATATAGTAGCTATTTTAACTTTAAGATACTCAGCGATGAAGAAGATATATTGTATATATTTTCCGACTTAATTTCAAGTTATTTCATTTTCTTTTATTCAAAGTTTTATTTGAAAAAAGAAGATAATTTTTATCTTGTCAGATGGGAATTATCTCTAATGAGTACCTAAAATCACTTTCATTTAGGTATGATGTATGGATAGTTAATGAGTACCTAAAATATAAAAATTTCTTTAAGTTTTAGAAATCAATAAGCGGCCAAAATAAAATTAATTCCTGTTGATCCTGCAGGAGGTTGCTGCTATTGGGATACGATTAAGCCATGCAAGTCAGGGCGTAGCAATACGACCGGCATAAGGCTCAGTAACACGTTGACAATCTACCCTTAGGTTGGGGATAACCTTGGGAAACTGAGGCTAATACCCGATAGAAGATTGATGCTGGAACGCACTTTCTTCAAAACGTAAGGCCT
>CAYHJT010000052.1:0-6808 GCA_964356985.1 Candidatus Woesearchaeota archaeon | reverse complement strand
TGACAGGATGCAACATTATATTTTGCTTATCTTAGAGGGTTGCACCAGCGCTTGAAATTAAGAAATAAATAAAAGAGTCCTTTAAATAATGTTACTTCTTTAGAGTAGTATTAAAACGAAAGATTTATATATGCTTCATTGCCTGTTTAAAATAATAAAAAGAGGTAAACAAATTAATGGAGTTTACCAAAGATGATTGTCAATGAAGAAATTTTAAAAAAGTTAAGAAGCTCATTTGATTTAAACATATACGAAGTCAAAATATGGACTGCGTTATTAAGCAAAGGTATCTCTACAGCAGGTGAACTAAGCGATATAAGCGATGTTCCAAGATCAAGATGCTATGATGTTCTAGAATCATTAGAAAAACGCGGTTTTGTTATCATGAAAATTGGCAAGCCTATAAAATATATAGCAGTAAAGCCAGAAGAAGTAATGAAAAGAGTCAAGAAATCATTGCAAGACCGTGCAGATTCACAAGTAAAAATGCTTACAAACATCGAACATGATGATTTCTTCACTGAATTAAACTTATTGTTCAAGAATGGAATTAGCCATATTGATCCAAACACAATAACTGGAGCAATAAAGGGAAGAAGAAATATTTATGATCAAATAGGATTGATGATTGAAAATGCTCAAAAAGATGTCATAATAGTAACATCTGTTGCAGACCTTTCAAGAAAGTATGAAAACCTTGGATATCTGTTCAAGAAATTAAATTCCAAAGGAGTTAAATTAAAAATTGTAATAAACCCAAGCAACTCACAAAAAGACTTGAAGACTATCAAAGAAATTTCTCAAATAGCGGATATAAGGAAAGCAAATGATCTAAATGGAAGATTTGTCGTTGTTGACGGAAAACAAATAATTTTCATGCTTAACGATGATGAAGGTGTCCATGAAAGCTATGACAATGGAGTATGGGTTAATAGTCCATTCTTCGCAAGTGCAGTAGCCAACCTTTTCGATATAACTTGGACAAAATTAGAGAAAATATAGATTTCTATAACGATGGCAATAGAATATGATGGCATTACACGCGGAATTTTTTATGCATCTAGATTAAATTTAAAAGATTTATTATCTTTGCCTAGAGATGTTATTTACCATGAAATGCCCATAGCTAAATTTACTACAGAAGGTTCTGATACTGGGTCCACAGCAATTTATAGAAAAGAATCTTTCAATGAAAACCAAGAATGGGTCCAGCTAAGAAGGGATTATTTAGTTAAAGATTCCAATGGACTTAGAAGAAGACTCACTATTTTTTCTGAATCAAAATTAGCCGAATTATCTGAAAATAGCTTTAAAGAAATTTTCGAGAATTTAAATGATGGACTTGATGAAACAATGCATATGTATTGCGAAGACATAAAATTAATACCTAAAGGCTGGCTAAACTTAATACCCTATCAAAATTTGGAACTATAGATTTACTAAACTTTTAATAAAAACATTTAAAAATAAGGTTGACTATTTTTTATTTATGGATTTAAAGGAACTAGCCCAATCTATGCACATTTTGGAGAGAAAGCTACTGCCATTTCTACATGATTATGTAACTATGACAGAGCTAGCTGTTAAATCCAAATTAAAAGACGATGAAATCAATAGGGCGCTAAGATGGCTTCAAGATAAAGATATAGTAGATGTAAAAACTAGTTCTATAGAAGTGATAAAACTTGACAAGAATGCAAGGCATTACCTTGACAAGGGATTACCTGAAAGAAACATAATAAAAATTCTAAAAGATAAAATATTAACACTAGATCAAATAAAAAAACAGTATAAAGACAGGAAAGATGACATAAATCCTGGAATTGGCGCTTTAAGACAAAAAAATCTTATATTAATTGAGAAAGACACTAAAGACTCCAAAGTTAGATTAACTGATGAAGGCCTTAACTACATCAACAATAAACTCCCTGAAGAAATAATGCTAGAGTCATTAAGCAAGGGCTATCATGTTACTTCTGAAATAAAACCTTACGATAAGAATCTATTTGAAAACCTGAGAAGAAGAAAAGAATTCATAAAAATAGAAGAACAAAAAGCAAGAACCATTGTTATTACAGATCTTGGAAATCAACTAATCTCGCAGAAAATAGATGTCGACTTAATTGAATCACTAACACCGGATGTGGTAAAGAGCGATGAATGGAAACAAAAATCATTCAGAAAATATAATGTAGATTCGTCAGTCCCAACAATATATGGTGGGAGAAAACATTTCGTAAATGAATCCATTGATTACATAAAAAGAATCTGGTTAGACATGGGATTCAAGGAAATGGAAGGAAATTTAATTCAACCAAGCTTCTGGAATTTTGACGCTTTATTCGTTCCTCAGGATCATCCAGCTAGAGAATTACAAGACACTTTATTCGTTGAAGGCAAGGGTGAATTACCAAGCAAGGAATTAATCTCTAAAATAAAAAACGCTCATGAGAATGGCGGAGATACTGGAAGCAAGGGATGGAATTATAAGTGGGACGAAAATATAGCTAGAGAATTAGTGCTAAGAACACATACAACTGCTCTAAGCGCGTTAACTATAGCTGGATTGAAAAAAGATAAAATTCCTAGTAAATATTTCAGCGTAGGTAGATGCTTCAGGAACGAAACCACAGACTGGAAGCATGGATTTGAATTCAACCAAGTAGAAGGCATAGTCATTGATGAAAATGCCAACTTCAAGCAATTGCTAGGATACTTAAAAGAGTATTATAAAAAATTAGGCTTTGATGAAATAAAATTCAGGCCGAGCTATTTTCCATATACTGAATTAAGCGTAGAAGTTTCTATATATAATAAGGAAAGGAAAGAATGGGTAGAATTTGGCGGCGCTGGAATTTTGCGGCCGGAAGTTGTTAAGCCATTGCTTGGAAAAGATATACCA
Organism: Candidatus Woesearchaeota archaeon; assembly: GCA_964356985.1. Taxonomy (GTDB): domain Archaea; phylum Nanobdellota; class Nanobdellia; order SCGC-AAA011-G17; family JAGVZF01; genus CAYHJT01. The sequence continues at coordinate 3,906 of CAYHJT010000052.1, read as the reverse complement.
GTACTTGCATGGGGTCAAGGAATGGAACGCGGAATAATGAGTTATTATGATATAAAGGATTTCAGAGACCTATATAAAAATGATATAAAGTTACTTAGGGAGGTAAAACCATGGCTGAAATGAATGATATGTTAAAGACTGATTCAATAAGAGTCTGTCCAAAATGTGGTAGCGTTAATCTATCGCAAAAACCAAAACCTTGGGATATGAAACCTGGAGACACAGTAGTAAGCACATGCATGCTCTGTGGCCATAAAGGACCAGCATTTCCAATAATAAAAAAGACTGTTGTTCGTCAATTTAGAGAAAATTTGAAGAAATAAAATGGCCAATATTGAGATAAGCAAGCAGGAAATAAATAGATTGCTAAAGAAAAAGCACAATACAGATTTCCTAATCAATAACATAGAAATGCTTGGAATTCCTGTAGATAGCATTGAACAAGACAAGATGGTTCTAGAGGTTAATCCCAACAGACCAGACTTCTTGAGCCAATATGGAATAGCCAGAGCATTAAAAAGTTTTCTTGGCATAAAGAAAGGGTTGATTGAATATGAATCAAAAAAATCCGATTACAAGGTGATTATAGATCCTAAATTAAAGACAATAAGACCATTTACTGCTTGCTGCGTCGTTAAAAATATAAATTTTGACGATCAAAAGATAAAGGACATTATACAATTCCAAGAAAAATTGCATGTTACTTTGTGCAGAAACAGGAAAAAGGCAGCAATAGGAATCTATCCTCTAGACAAAATCAAATTTCCTATATATTTCAAAGCAATGAACCCAGAAGATATAATATTTCAACCACTAGATTACGGGGCAAAACTTGACGCTAATAAAATCTTGACAGAAAATGAAACTGGAAAAAAATATGCTGATCTTCTGACTGACTTAAAGCAATATCCCGTATTTATTGATTCTGATAAAAACATAATGTCAATGCCACCAATCATAAATTCTGATAGCGTTGGCAAGATAACAAATAAAACAAAAGATGTATTTGTTGAAGTCAGCGGATTTGACCTTGATTTCTTGAAACAAGTATTGAATTTAGTTGCAACAGATTTAGTAGATATTGGTGGAGCAATATATTCTGTAGAAGTGAGTGCTTACACTAAGAAATTTAAAATGCCTGATTTGAGCAATAACACAATCAAACTTGATATCAATTATGCAAACAAACTTCTTGGAATCACCTTGAAAGACACTGAGATAAAACTACTATTAGAAAAAATGGGATTTTCTTACAGCAAAGGATCAGTAACAATTCCTTGCTATAGGCTAGATGTAATACATCAATTTGATTTAGTCGAGGATATTGCAATAGCTTATGGTTATGATAAATTTGAACCAATTCTTCAAAGTTTTTATTCTATGGCTGAAGAAACTAAAGATTCTAAATTCATAGATAAACTAAAAGATTTGATGATAGGACATGGATTCTTGGAAGTCTCTATGCCCCACCTTACAAACAACGATAAGATGAACATAAAGATGAATACTTCGATTCCATACGTGAGCTTGAAAAATTCAATAAATCAAGATTATAACATATTAAGATCATGGTTAATTCCGGGGTTGATGGAAATAATTGGCAGCAATAAACACAATGAATATCCTCAAGACTTGTTTGAGATTGGAACCGTTTTTGATAAAGAAGGCGAAGAAATTAATTTATCTGGAGTTATTGCACATGGCAAAGCTAACTTTACGGAAGTCAAGCAATTAATGGAATATCTATTCAAGACTTTAAAAATTAATTATCAAATAAAAGAAATGAAAGATTCCTTATGCTTCATTGAAGGAAGAGTAGCTAAAATAATTGTCGATGAAAAAGAGATAGGTTATTTTGGAGAAGTTTATCCAAGCGTATTAAGCAATTGGCAGATTGAAGTCCCTGTAGCAGCTTTCGAAATTGATTTCAATCAATTAAAAAAATTATTAAAATTTTAATTTAATTTTTTAGAAACATAGGGGTCATCTCTTACATATCCTAGCTTGATATAATATTGCTTAATACCTATGCCTGAAATCACTAAAAGCTTATTCTTTTTATTATCGATGCAAATCTGCTCAGCTTTTTTTAAGAGTTCTTTGCCAATTCCACGATGCTGAACTTTACCTTCCTTGCCTATAGAAATGGATTTGCCATATACATGAAGCTCGCGAATCATTCCAGATTTCATTGTTATCTCTTTTCTCAATGATTCTGACGGAAATCTTAACCTGCAAAATCCTAGAATTATATTTTCTTGCTCGTTTTCTGCAGAGATGAAAAATTCCTTTCCATTAGAAGCTTCGTATTCTAGCACATAAATACTATATTCGTAAGATTTATTCTCACGTGGTTCTCTGCAGCGTATGCATTGACATTTAATCCCTTTTTCTTTTAATTTCTTTTCTACATATTGGCGAAGATTTGTCTTATCAACGCCAGCTATAGTAACATTAGTTGGAATGTCACGCTGAATTCTGTGTATGCGAACAAATTTTGGAACGTCTCTTTTGAATTCTGAAATTGTTTCTACTGCTTCACTTGTTGTGATTTCTTTGTATTGTTTACGTTTCCATAATTCATATAGTGGAGTTCCGGGCATTACCAAGCAAGGATATATTTTAAGCATGTCAGGACGATAATTTGAATTCTTAAATAATTCATTTAATCCATCAAGATCTTCTTTACCATATTTATACAATCCAAGCATATAATGAGCATTAATCTTAAATCCGAGATCTTTTAAAATTCTTATTGATTCTATTGTGTCTTTTAATGTATGACCTCGATTAGTTTTCTTTAAAACATCATCATAAACTGATTGAATGCCTAATTCTATCCTCGTACATCCGAGTTCTAGCAATTCATTTCCATGACTTAATTTACCCCAATCAGGTTTAGTTTCTATCGTTAATCCAATGCATCTAATCTTTGCATTTTCATTTTTCAATTGTTCCTCTTTTAGTAAACATGGTTTTTTCAACGCTAAAATTTTCTTATGAATATTATCTGTTCTAGAAATATCTTTTATTGATCCCGGTAATTCAAAAAATTCCTTGAATTTCTCAAAATCAATCTCTCCAGATTTATCAAAGAACATTTCAGAGAAATCATTCATCGCTCTAAATATGTATTTAACAAACTCTTCTTGATATTCCTTAGGAAAACTTGGAAAAGTTCCACCTTGGATAATTACCTCACCTTTTTCTGGAACTTGATTCAACAATAAATACTGTTCTAATCTATTGAAAACGATAATATAAGGATCATAGTTAGCGCGAATAGCTCGCATCGTACTTGGCTCATTTCCTGTATATGACATAGGAACATTACCAAAAAAAGAATCTGGTCCGCCGGGACAGAAAATGCACTTTCCATGAGGACAATAAAATGGCTTTGCCATAACAGCTATAGGAGCGACTCCGGAAAATGTTCTTATAGGTTTAGTTGTAATAAAATTTTTAAACTTTTTCTTCTCGGAATCATCAAGAGTCTCAAGAATTTCTATGTTAGTGGGTATTTTCTTAAGATGATATTTTCTAGAAATCTTTAATTTGATTGAATTTAAGGTGTCTGCATCTTTCTTTTTTGTTTTTTCTGCAGTTTCTAGAATTTCGAGGTATGCTTCTTTCATGCTCATTTTAATTCTTTTCTCCAAACAACGTAATCTGTTTTTTTGTAACCAATCTTAGAATATAATTTTATTGAGTAAGATTTATTATGGGCGAAAAGCTCTATGCTTTTTATTTCTTTTTCTCTGAAATATTCTTCAGCCCTATTCATTAGCATAGTTCCAATTCCATTTTTTTGGTAATTTGAATCTACAACAATTTCATAAACCCATCCCTTAAGACCATCGTCATATAAGAAATAATTTATTATTATAAATCCTAAGGTATTCCCTT
>CAYHJT010000051.1:0-6809 GCA_964356985.1 Candidatus Woesearchaeota archaeon | reverse complement strand
CAAACAGCAAATATTTAATTTGATTGATGATCAAATTCCTGCATATAATGCAGTTATGCATAAGGCAATAAAACTTTCTAGTTCTAACAAAAAATCTATAATTATTATAAAAGGTGGCCCAGGAACTGGAAAATCTGTTATCGCTCTAGAAGTAATGGCAGAATTAATGAGAAAAGGTAAAATGGTTTATCATGCTACAGGTTCTTCAGCTTTTACAAATACTCTTAGAAATATATTAGGAACAAGATTAAGAAATCAATTCAAATTTTTCAATAGTTTTAGTCAACACAAAGATAATTCAATAGATGTTTTAATCTGTGATGAATCACATAGAATTAGAAAGAATAGTCAAAGTAGATATACACCAAAAAATCAAATAACAGGATTACCACAGATTGATGAAATAATTAAATGCGCAAAGTTATCAATATTTTTCATTGATGAAATGCAAATAGTTAGGCCGACAGAGATAGGGAGTGTATCATTAATTAAAGAAACTGGGAAAAAACTCGGAATTGAAGATTCTGAAATCTCAGAATTTGAGCTTAATACACAATTTAGATGCGGTGGATCAAATTCTTTTTTAGTATGGTTAGAAAGCGTTCTTCAAATTGGTATTAATGAACCTTTATACTTAGAAGAACAAGAAAAAATGAAGGTAGAAATAGTAGATACTCCTAATATTTTAAAAGAGATTATAGATGAAAAAAATAAAGAAAAGAAAAATTCTGCAAGGATTGTAGCCGGATTTTGTTGGCCATGGAGTTTACCTAATAAAGATGGAACTTTAGTAAAAGATGTTAAAATCGGTAATTTTGAAATGCCTTGGGAGAATAAAAACGATTTTTGGAAATGGGCTACTGATGATTCAGGAATGGAACAAGTAGGAACTGTTTATACATCTCAGGGATTTGAATTTGATTATATTGGAATAGTATTCGGAAATGACTTAGTATTTGATAAAAAAACTGGTAAATTCATTGCTAAACCCGAAAATTCATATGATCAAATGGTAAAATCTAATAACAACAATTTTGTTGAACACTTAAAAAATGTATATAGAGTATTATTAACTCGTGCACATAAAGGCTGTTATATTTATTTTATGGACAAAAATACAGAAGAATATTTCAAAAGTAGAATAAATAAAAAAATGAGGTGAAAAATTATGAAAGATATATTTGGAAATAATATAAAACCTAATAATATATTTGGAAATCAACAATCAAGAAGTTCAAAGAGAACCCTAGGTATTCGAGATAGACAAATATTATTTGAAAGAGCAAAACATAAATGTGAAGCATGTAAAAAGAAAATTGATTATTCTGAAATGCAAGTAGGTCATAAAAAAGCATATTCTAAAGGTGGTGCAACAACTATGGCTAATTCAGTATGCCTATGTTATAAATGTAACAAATTACAAGGAACAGATAGTTTTGATACTCTTATTAAGAAACTTAATGGAGAATATGGTAAAAAAAATAAAAATCCTTCTAAAATTAAGAAGAAAAGAACTCAATCAAAAGTTAAACCAATGTTTAATTTGAATGTAGAAATACCTAAATTTAAACCGCCATTTTAAGAAAACAGGCAACAGAAATTCAGTAGTTCATTTTAACTTCCAAAAGATAGATTTTTAAACTTAATTTAAAGTGTGAACTTTATGAGTGGAGAAGATAATAAAGTAGAATTGAAAGGAGAATCAATAATTCTAAATAAGATTATTCTTGATGATTTAAACACTTATAAAATTATAAATGATATTAAAGAAGAAAAGAGAGAAGATTTTATTAAAAAAGCAATAGTAATTGGAGCAATAGGATTAAGAAATCTTTATCTTACTGAAAATGTAGACTATATTGAAAAAGAGTTTAAGACAATATTAGCAGAATTAGAAAGTCAGTCAAAAGATATTAAAAATAATCTTGAGAAGGAATTCAGAGATTTATTAAAAAGTTCAGAAAGTCAAGGAAAAGATATTAAGACTATGATTGAAAAGACTCTTGATGTTGATAGCAATTCAAGTTCTTTAGGAAAAATGAGGGTTCTATTTGAAGATTATTTTGATAAACGAAATGGGAAAATTAGTGACTTGTTAAGTCCTTTTGAAGATGGTTCTCCTATCAAACAACTAAAAGAAGAAATTTTCAAAAGAATACAAGAATTAAGAGATGAATTAATAAAAGAAAAATACAATACTGAAATTACTGAAAAAACAACTTTGAAAGGAGCAAATTTTGAAGAAGTTGTTCTTGAATCAATTCAAGACTTCTGCTCTGAATATGAAGATAAAATAAATTTTGTTGGGGAAAATTTAGGCAAAACAAACAAAATAGGAGATATTGCAGTTGATATTAATGGTGATGAAAACAAGAGAATAATTATTGAATGTAAGGACAGCAGTGCTTATTCTCATAAAAAGACAATAGATGAGATTAATGATGCAATCGAAAATAGAAGTGCTAAATTTGGTATATTTTTGTTTAAGTCACAATCTCAGATACCTTCTGCTTTGGAACCTATAAAGATTACTGATAGATATATAGTTTCTTCATACGAAAATATGGGTCTTTATTTTGCATTTAGGGTTGCAAGATTATTTGTTGAAAAGAGTACAGAAGCTAAACATAAAGAAATCCCTATTTATGAAATTCAAAAATCAGTAGAAGCACTAAAAATGAAATTATTGGATTTTAAGAATATACAGATGAAATTAACACAGATAGACAATGCGAGTGATTATATTAGAGAAAATATTGATAGACTAAAGAAAGATATTGAAGATGGATTAAATTCAATAAAATTACTTGTTAATGGTTCTTAAACTGAAACCAAACCCTCAACCCAATTAACTCAACAATTTAATTAAGAGAAAATGGAAGATAAAAATAACATCTTTAATGATATAAAAGAAGAAGATAGTTTAAAGATTGTAGATCAATTAGTAGAAATAAACAATAAATTAAAAGGATTAGAAGAAACAAAAGCAGTTTTATATAAAGAACTAATTAATTATGCTACACAAAATAATGTGGATATAATTTATGGTTCAAATAAGAAAGCTTTGATTAAAATGATTGATAAAATTATTTATCCTGAAGATATGGATAATTTTATTACATTATTGAAAGATAAAGGTGTATATAATGAAGTAATAATGTTAAACTATTTTAAATTAAATTCATTAATTATTCATAAAAAAATTGATTCAGAAATAATAGATAAAATAAAGACTGAAAAAAGTCATAGGATAACTTTTTCAAATAAATAATACATCTTGTAGTCCGTCGTCTCGTCCGGAAGATAGACAAGAATCTGTCTTGTCCAGAAAAACTCATAGGTTTTTCCTCAAAATCATTAACGTAGAATCAATAATAAGTCTATCTGTCTTTCTTCCTAACCACCATCAAAATACTAGCGCTATCATTCTTATCAAACTTATATCCATAACCACCGTACTTAAACATAATCTCAAATCCACTACCCGTAATAATCTCACTTAATTCATCAATGCCATATATCTGCAAATCAAAAGATTCCTTATACTCTTTAGGCTCTTCATTATTCACTTGTACATAGCTAGTCTGATTAATGTTGAATATCCCAGTATCAAAGTCAATCTTATTATTATTAAACCTAACATACTTAACATCGTCTTTCTCAAGCGCCAAGTCCATGAATTCATGGTCTATAAAGCCGCCGTTCTTCATGTAGTCTAGATTGCAAATGTCAAAGACATAAATCCCATTATCTTTCAAGTTATTAGCTATATTCCTTAATGCTTTCCCGAATTCTTCCTTGCTTAAATGCCCAATTGCATTATACATAGAAATTACAGCGTCAAATTCTCCATAGTTAGCGTTGATTATATTTCCTTCATGGAATTCAATGTTAAGATTTTTTTCTTTCGCTTTGAGCTTAGCTATGTCTAGCATGGATTTATTCAAGTCGTTCGCAGTAACTTTAAAGCCTAGTTTAGCCAGTGTAATTGCCTGAGCGCCAGTCCCCGCTGTAAAATCAAGCACATTCTCAACTTTATAGTGCCTAAAAAGCTTAATAAGAAAATCATTCAATTGCTCATGGTCAATCCCAGTCAGTTCCATTATGTCATAGAATTTCGCCAAGTGATCGTAATCATATTGTTTTATTTCCATTAACTTTGAGAATTAGTTTGATTTAAAAAATGTTGCAAAAAACTAAAATTAACAACCGCCACAACCAGATATATTATAAAAGTACATTGGGATTTTAACTTCCAATGTTTTTCCTCCAACATTTCTAGTACTTACATCTCCTAAGACGTAAGAAGTTGTATTGCGGGGTACATGGGTACTTAATAAAAGACTATATCCTCTTCCTTCTGATTCAGAAAAATATCCTCTTAATGGATATTTTCCAGTTAAGTGAGATATAACTTCAAGTTCTTTTACCATTTCTTTAGTTCTTTCATCTAAGTTTAGATTAAAAGTAGTTTCATCACATAAAATTTGGAATAATCCTTTTTTTCTTAGAATTACAGAACTAAGTCTTCTAAATTGTACAAGTTCTCCGTTCTTGGGAACTGCATATACCTCTGTTCCTAATCCATCATCTACTGAAACTATTGTATTGTTTAATAATAGAGTTTTAAGTGAAGATACCATATTATAAAACTATAAAGAAAAAACTTAAAAAACCATCGTTTCGGAAGATAGACAAGAATCTGTCTTGTCCAGAAACCTATGGTTTCATTAAAATAATCCTAAAATATTCATATAGTTTTATAAGTTTTTCTTTATTCTCATTGATATGACTACAGAAATTTGGGTTCCAGTAGAAAAACCAGGTTACTTGGGAAAAAAGCGCGATGAAGTGCAAGATTCTTGGACTCAAAAATATGGTCTTGGTAACTGGAGAATTTCTTATCAATGGGGAAATCTAATCATTCCTAGAAGAGAAGCTATCTCAATATATGAGGATGGTTATTATGAATTCTTTAAGAGAAGTCAATCTAAGAAAAACTAATCTAACGTTAGTGAGAATAATCTAGAATGGTTGCTTAATACAGCAAGTGATGTTTACGATACTTCTCCAACCAATGTTGAAGCGGGATTTGATTATGAAAAGCAGGAAACACCAAATAATCATATTCATGATGTTGCAATAAGGCGCGCAGTATTAAGATTAGGGCAATGGTTTCATGGAGATCATCTAATGCATGTTCGCTGGGTTGAATCTGAAGGATTCCGCATAAATCCTGGAGTTGTTCCATTTCATTTGCCTCACTTAATTGTTCCCGGAGAAATAAATGACTATGGTGGAAAGGGTTTATGGTGGCGCGCAAATACAATAGAAGATTTTTATCAAAGAAATAAAATACTAGAAGTTAAAAAATAAAATTTAAAAGGGTTTCTACTTTTTCTTATAAACATTGGTAACATCTTCAGGATGCCTTATTATGAATGATAAATGATCTGATAAATTAAATTCTTTCTTGACTTTTAATTTTGGTAGCTTGAAAGATTCTATGTTTTCAATTACTGACTTCAAGACTTTAAAGTTAGATTCCTTAGCGGCTGTTTTTTTTTGATATTATGCTTTTCTTTCTATTGTCGCTTATTATTAATATTCCTGCTGCCCTTATTCCAATATCTTTAGATCTTGAAAGGCATGAGGCTAATTCCATTTCCAATGAAACTGGTTTTATTTTTTTGTAATCTTTGTTTGCATGAGGCAATTGAAAAGCTACGCTAGGAACAGATATATTGTTTCCTTGAACGTATTTTATTCCTTTTTCTTTGAATATTTTTCTTAATTTTCCGACCAATTCCTTATCAGGGATGTCAAATTTTTTCTTAGGGTAAATCACGTTGTAAGATCCGTCAAAGTGATATGCTTTAGAAGGCATTACAATAGTTCCGACATCAAGATGATCATCAAATCCTCCGTAAGCATAACCAACAAAAATAACAGTTCTGCAACCACCATCATGCATTTCGCTAAGTACATCCATCATTGCCGAAGCTCCATATATGTTAAATACTATTGGATATAGATTTCCATTCTTTTTCGCTAGATGGGTATGATACACAGAATCTTTGCTTGAAACAACTTTATCAAAAAGTGACAGTATTTTCTTTTCAAATTCAATCCTGTTTGTTCCGGCTACCACTATACCTATGCTAGAAAACTCAAATTTGCCAAATTCAGCTTTAGCCCATTCACCCATTTGATGTTAAAAGCATAGAGAATTTAAAAGAGTTTCTAAACGATACCGAAAGTAATTTAAATATTTTATCAATATAGTTTAATATGTCAGAAGTATTAACTCAAGAGTTTAGTTTAAACGGCAAAAAGCTCATGGTTACATTAGATTTTTCTGACTATAGTTCTAGCAAACTAGATTCTGACTTTAAGGAATTAATCAAGTATCAAAATATTAAGGGTAGACGAAGTCCAGATAACAATGATCTTAAAATTTACAAACTCCCTTACAATATTAGTGATATAAGCTACAATTACTTCAAAGATACTTCTCTTAATTTCTTTTCACAAATAATACTTCAAATGTCAAGGGAAAATCCTCAGATAATATATACAGCTTCAGATTCCTACCAACTATTGATATTGATTAAGAGGGTCAAAGAACGTGATTATTATTTTGAATATGATGATAAAAAATCTGATGATGGTTTGGCTATATTCAAAGGCTCTGGTTTATGGTTCCTAGAATCAATAGTTGTTCCTATGTTTTATATGAAAAGAATAGATTACAGCTTCATTTCTAGGTTCTTCTATCATGAACTAAGTCATCATTTAGATAATCTAAA
>CAYHJT010000050.1:0-7167 GCA_964356985.1 Candidatus Woesearchaeota archaeon | reverse complement strand
AATGTAGGAACTGCTCCTGGTGAGTGTGTAAAAATTCCTACGCCATTATTTAAGTATAAATTAACACCACCACACATTGGAATTGTTGGATATGGAGGAGCAGCATTAATGGTAGTAGTAACTATATCAAGATCCCCATCGTTATCAAAATCTGCCAAATCTACATTAGCTGCGTAGATTGAGCCTGGTAAATTAGTTGTCGTCACATCTATAAAAGAAATACTACCACCAGTTAATCCCTGGTTAATATAAATTCTTAAAATATCATTGCTGGTACTACAAAGACCATATTGATTATTGTTTGCTACAATAACATCTACTAGTCCATCTCCATTAATATCCCCAACTTCTATATCATTAGCAACATCATTATCTGAAAAAGAAAACCCTTGTTGAAAATTCCCACTTCCATCGTTAAGATAGAGAACATCAGGCTCTCCACATTGGTTAGGTATTGATATTAGACTATTTCCAACCACAACATCTTGATCTCCATCATTATCGAAGTCTGCTGTAGCAGCATCCATTGTTGAGTCGGGTGGGAGATAATTTATAAAATTTATTGAAAGATCACCAAAATTAACATTCATTAATACAGCATCATAAGCATTAAGATTAAAAAAATTCGTTCCTATGATAGTATCATAAATATCACTCCATCCATCATTATTGAAGTCAGCAATAGCAACCCAGTTAGTATTTTGAGTAGTAGAACCACCAATTATTCCATTATGACCGGGAATGGGTTGGAGTGCGACTGCGCCGGTTGCCATAATTTTTCCATTATCATCATAAGACAAATACTCTAATGTGGGGTTATAAGGTATCAATTCTTCTGAATTACTTTCTTTTACTTGAAATCCTGTCCTCTGGTTTGAATTAAGAAATAAAAATACACCCAATATAACTAAAACTACTATTATAATCCTCTTTTCCATAGATTATAACATACCTAGAATATTTATAAACTTATTCTTTTTAATATAAATAAAATGTATGTATTCGAAGAAGAAAAATTAATCGAGGAAATCAAGGAAAGAACGCCTAAAAGAATACTGCTTCAATTACCTGAAGGTCTAAAGAAAGAAGCTATTAGATTATCTAAATTTATACAAGAAAAAACAAATACAGAAGTAATAGTCTCAGGAGAACCAGTCTGGGGTGCTTGTGATATTGCAGTAGCAGAAGCAAAAGCATTAAATGCTGATTTAATTGTTCTATATGGCCATGCTCCTTTTATTAAAATAGATTATCCAATCTTATATTTAGAAGCAAGATTTGAAAAAGATTTAACAAATTTAATAAAAGAGTCTCTAAATTATCTTAAATCTTATAAAAAAATAGCTTTAGTATCTTCAGTTCAGCATATCCATCAGCTTCCACAAATAAAAGAACTCCTAGAAAAAGAAAGCAAAGAAGTAATTATTCCAGAGAAAAAAGGATTCTCTTTTTATGATGGCCAGGTTTTAGGCTGCGAATATAATTTATTAAAAGCAATATCTAAAAACATTGAAGCAATTTTAATTATAGGAAATAATTTTCATGCACTAGGAGCAGCTTTATCTGTAAAAAACCCAGTAATTTTAATAGATCCTTATAATGAAGAAATTAGAAATATGGAGGAAATAAAAAATAAAATAATCAAGCAGAGAGCAGCTGTTCTTGCAAAAGCAAAAGAAGCTAAAAAATTCGGAATAATCATAGGACTAAAACCAGGGCAAAAATTTGGTTCTTTTCAATATATTACAGATAAACTAAAGAAAATTGATAAAGAATATATCTTAGTATCTATGAATGAGATAACTATAGATAAACTAATCAATTTATATGATGTTGACGCTTTTGTAGAATTAGCTTGCCCAAGGATAGCAATAGAAGATGTAGCTAAATATCCTAAACCATTGTTGACAGCAAGGGAGTTCGCAGTTCTAGTTGGAGACATTAAATGGGAGGATTTATTAGAAAAAGGCTTCTTATAAATAAGTTTAAAAATATCTAAAATAATTAAATTTACCGTGAAATATCAAAAAGAGATCCAAAATAAGATTATTTACTTTGCAGTTTTGATTATAATAGCTTCATTTTTAGCTTCCAATAATATAGAGAAAGTCGGTTTTTTAATTAAAAATGATGGCACTAAATATCTTGATGAATCTTATGGTAAGGCGCTAACTGATTCTGCTCGAGAAATCTTAACAGATTTAGAGCCTCAAGAACCGCCAATAGAAATAATAACCGTATGTGGTAATAATATATGTGAACAAAATGAGTTTTATAATTCTTGTCCAGTAGATTGTACGATTAATCCTATTGGCTATTTAAATTTGCGACAAGGATCATTTCCACGAATTGTTGTTCAAGGTAACTATGCTTATTTAGTAAAAGGTGAAAGCACAAGAGGATTTGCTGTACTCAACCTTAATCAACCATTAAATCAAATTGATATAGGAGCAGAAATTAGTTTACCTGGAGCTCAGTTTCAAAATAATTTAGACGTTTCCGGAAATTATGCATATGTAGTAGATTTTGACACAGGTCTATTCATTATAGATATATCTAATCCATTAAGTCCTATATTTGTTAACCACCATCCATTGAATAATCAATTTGCAAACAGCATCAAAATTGTAAAATATAATAATGGCGCTCAGTCGATAGCTTATGTTGGACATTTTGGTTTAGAGAACGAATGCCTATCTGTACATGATGTTACAAATCCAAACAATATAGTGTTTTTGGGGGCTTACGCCTGCACTCCCGAAAGTAATTTTAATCTAGCACCAATTCAGCAAATCAATTTAATTCCAATAGTTAAATATGCAGCTTTCAGTATGTTTGTTTATGGGAATAGACTTTATTTAGCAAATGGTTATACTGGTCTTGAGATATTTGGCATTTCTACACCAACACCGGTAAGAATTGGTTATTACGACGCAAATTCATTGGTATTTGATGTCTTCACAAGAGCTAACAACGCTGTGTATATATCGACTTTAGAGCGCGGACTATTAAGATTAAATTTAGCTAATCCAAACAATCCACAACTTTCAGGTCAATATCTTGATAATATGTTAATAACGAGAGGTGTTACTGGTGATGCTAATTATATTTATCTAGCGGGTGCAGAAATTACAAATAATTATAATATGAATAATATCTGGAATATATTACAAACTTCTAGCCCGACACTCTACTCGATACTCCTCCAATTAAGTTTGATTTCACAAGAATTTAATCAAGTGGCAGAACATCACATTAAAAAAGAGTTTGCTAAGAGCTGGAATAGACCAAATAATTTGCTTACTATTAAAAATACACTAAAAATTTTAAACCCAGCAACCCTAGCGTTAGTTAAAGAGTATGTACATAGCCCTTCAACACCATCCCCATATTTTTTACAAAATCCAACTACGCCGTTTAGCCATCCACAAGTTATAAATGGACAAATAGCACTAATTACCGATAGAGATTTCGGAATCAGAATTTTAAATTTAATACCGCCTATACCAACATTAGAGAGCAACATATTTTTCAAGGGAGAAATTGTAGATTCAACATACTCTGGAAATAACCTCTTTGTTAATTACGGGGCTGTTATAGATATCTCAAATCCATATAATCCAACATTAATAAGATACTTCGAACCAGATTTGTATTTCATAAATAGGCACAATATACATACTATAAATAATGCCTTATACTTTAGTAGTAGCAGAATAAAAATTTTCGATTTAATTAATCCGTCCAATCCAATTAATTTTGGAGAAATACTTCTAGGTGGTTATTATCCATTCCTCACAGATTTATCCAGTAATTATCTTTATATTCTCCTATCAAAACCAGCATTACCAACAACATGTGGGAATAATATTTGTGAACCACCAGGTGAAAATTGTCAGACTTGTCAGCAAGATTGCGGAAGTTGTCCTTTATTAACCCCAGTAATATACTCACTTAGCCCAAATCCAATAATAAACAATCAAAACAATCTCGTTATCATAACAGGTGAAAATTTTGAGAGTAATTCTGTAATAAATGTTAATGGGGTTGCACACCCATCATACTGGGTTACTTATATAGACCCACAACATATGACGATGTTCGTTCCTCAAAATACACCACCAGATCAGTATAATATAACAGTTTTTAATCCGTCAAGTGGTTTGGAATCAAATATTGAAATTTTGACTGTTCAATCTCCTGCTCCACCACCCTCAGTTTGTGGTAATGGTATTCCAGAACCAGGAGAACAGTGTGGCGAACCAGGATTAAACTGCCAGCCTGGATTTATATGCAATACTGCAATATGCCAATGTATTCCACCACCAGCCTGCAATATTAATCTTATAAATTTAATTAAACAAGCAGGTAATATTCAAATAAATCCAAATACATTTATTGTAGATTCACAAAGAATTATAGCTCAGATACAGACAAATAACAACTGTCCTGATGGCACACCAGTAAATTTAAGATTAATTGATTTAGACAATGGAGTACAACAGTTACCGCCATTTGCAAATTATGTGGTTAATCTACAAAATTATGGTGCTCAGCTTATCATTCCGGTAAATCTTTTCGAGGAAGATAATGATCTTACTCCAATGGTTACAGAATATATTTTACTAGCTGAAATTGGAAACCTGCCAATATCTATTCCATCAGGGATTATTAATGTAATACATGATGATAATGTGTATTACCCAAATGAAAAATGTCCTAACTTGCCCACAGTTAGTGTAAACCCCAATGACGGATGTCCTTTGCCTATTGCAACGAAGTTCACCCAATCAGTACCAATCGCACTTAATACATCATTAACAGCAACAAATTTTACCAGCATACTATCATTACTTAATGTCTCCGATGTTATACTTAATCAAGAAGATAACGCCACAATGCTATTTCTAGATTTAGTTAATTTAACAAGATTCGACTATGTTGAAGAATTGTTCAGACAATTAAATTTAGATTTAATAACAATCGGTCGTAATATTACAGGGGTGAATCCCCTTCTATCACCAGAACTAAATATCGCCGCACTTATTGGTCTATATAATATAAACATTCCGTCACCAGTAGTTATACTAAAAGACAATGTAACATGTACTGATTGCGAAATTAATTCTTACATAAACAATACAGTATTATTCGGAGTTCCTGGCTTTTCCGTATACCAGGTTACAAGGCAATCATCAGGTTCTCCCCCAACTATTGGAGGTGGTGGAGGAAGTACAACAGGAACAGCAGGTGGTGGCGGGGGCAGTGGTGTTGGTTGGCCACTATTAATGATCGATTTAGATACCGAAGATTATTACGATATTACTGTTCCGCGATATTCAAGATCTTTCATAGTTTATAATAATGAAAATTATCGCCTTAGAATTATAAAATTACAACAAAATAAAATAACAATATCAATATTTAGTAAGCTTTACACAATTAATCTAAATTCTGAAAAAGAAATAGATCTGGATAATGATAACATCAAAGATATAACGATTGGATACAAAGAGATGATCAGTAGTGTACGGGCTAGAATGACTTTCTTAAGGATAAATCCAACAAATATACCCATACCACCACAACAGACTAGCACAGATCAAGGAATACAACAAACACCACAGATTAGTCAACCAACGCAAGAGTTACCAACTATCCAAACCACAGAAATATTACCAGAAAAACCTAATCGTTTGCTTTACACAACAGCAATAGCTCTCATAATTATACTCATAATATCAATGATATCTTATTTCGTAATCCGAAGACGTAAAAATTATTCAAAAAATGATAACTATACAATCTTGTTCTTACTATTATTTATTTTAATATTTTTATTCGTCGAATCAAGGTACACTGGTTTACAAACACTGCCGATATGTCAGCTTACTAATGCAAATTGGAATCCATCTTTAATTACAAATATTGGCCAAAGCACCACATTTACAATAAATGGAAATAATTGTAACGGTCAAATTCTTAATATACAAATAAATGAAAATAGTCTTCCGTCAACTCAAATTAATCTCCAGTCTACATTCTCAGGCACATCAGCAACAATAACGTGGGCACCATCATTTATCTACGATAATGATATAACACCATTTACAAATGAATATTTATCTAGAGCATCCTTATCAAGCAATCCTTTAATGTTTATTACCTCATCAAATACACTCTACATCAGTCCAGAACTTTCATTATTTATGCTTATATACAATACCAATAATCCATTAAATCCAACACTTATTTCTGAAAAGAATTTAAATATACCTGGAGCAATAAACAAAATAAACTCTATATTTCGCGTATCTGGTAATTTAGCATTTTTATTAAGAAAGGAAGGATTATACATATTTGACGTATCAAATCCATTAAATCCAACTTTGACTGGATCACTTATAGATTATTGTATAATTAGTCCTCTTCCCTCAAATCCTTGTCCATATTCAAGCAGTACGCCTAATCCAATACAAGCATTATCTAATCCCATGCTAAGAATTAATAATCTATTATTCATAGGAAGTGGAAAGTACGATGAATTACCTGGTGTACCAGCTGAAAACATTGTTGTTATAGATATCTCAGATCCGTCTAATCCAACAAAAATATCTGCTTTAAGTAACCTCGTTTTTACACAATGGGGTAATGCAATGATTACAGATTTCCATCCACTAAGTAATAACTTACTTATAGCAACAGATGTATCACTGGGGGTATTTATTATAGATTTCTCAGATCTAGCAGATCTTAAGATTAAGGCTCAACAGCCGTATACCGATAGACCAGATGTTTATGATGCCGGTTATCTATATACTAGTCCAACACAGAAAATTTTTGGTAATGTTAGAAATGATAAAATAAGAATATTAAATTTAACAAATATAGAAACTTATTAGATTCTATTTTTTTCCTCCAGACCATTGTTAGAAGTTGAATCTCGGCCAATATTATCCAAATTCACCCCTCCACCTCCTTCATCTTTAATCTCTCAACAATAGATCTTTCAGAAATAATAGCAGAGTTTCCACTCGGATCTTCAATTATTATATTTACAGGAATGTCCCCGCATTTAACCTTCCAAATTTTATACAACAGATTCATGCACTATCTATTATCTTAAACTTCATCAGCAATATCTCTTACACATACGATAATCTCTTT
>CAYHJT010000049.1:0-7338 GCA_964356985.1 Candidatus Woesearchaeota archaeon | reverse complement strand
TACATTCCCCAAAAGTTTTATTTTTGGATGAGCCAAAAATTGGACTTGATGTTGTAGCTCAAAAGAAAATGAGAGATTTCATAAAAGAATATAACAAGAAATTTAGTGCCACTATTATTTTAACTTCACATTATATGGGTGATGTTAAAGAACTTTGCAAGAGAGTTATTATAATTGATCAGGGGAAAATTTTATATGACGGACTACTTTCTGATATAGTACAAAAGTTTGCTCCGTATAAAGTAATAAGAGTCGATTTAGAAAAAGAAGTAGATAAAAAGAGGTTGGAGACAATAGGGGATGTTAAGGAATATCATAAGATTAGTGCTTCCATTCATGTCCCAAGGGATGAGGTAGCTAATAGGGCAAGCAGTCTTCTTTCTAAATTTCCCGTAGCAGATCTAACAATTGAAGATCCTCCAATAGAGGAGATCATCCGAAAAGTATTCACTAAAAATAAGTCTTGACTTTACTCCCCTATTTTAGTTAGTATGTATCCATACATGGCTAAGCCAAGCAAAGATAAAAACATAAATGTACCAAATGAAGTATTAGAGCATTTATTAACCCCTTCTGAAGTTAGAATGCTTAAAAACCGCTGGCATATTGTTAAACTTTTGGAAGATGGATTATCTATAAGAAATATTGCTAAAGAAGTAAGAGTTGGAACAGATACAGTTGTAAGGGTTGCCAGGATGATCGAGAAAGGTGAGGTTAGAAAGATTTTAGGGAAAGAGAAGAGGTTGCCATTTAAAACCCAAACCCCCTGGATTTTTGGAAAATCCAATGAATAGCCCACAATGGATAAACAACTAGCTATTTTTAAGATCAGTTGGGAGAATTATCTAATATATAGATTAAATTTCATTCTTTGGAGATTGCGTAATATTCTTCAATTATTTCTGACTTACTTTGTCTGGTGGACAGTATTTCAATCACAGCAAGAAGTATTCGGTTATACTGAAGGCACAATATTAACATATGTTATGGTAGCATCACTAATAAGAGCCATAATACTTTCATCGACAGCTATTGATGTATCAGGACATATAAATCAAGGTAGCATTGTTAATTTTTTGATAAAACCATTTAGTTTTGTCGGATATTATTTTACAAGAGATTTAGCAGATAAACTTTTTAATATTTCGTTTGTGATATTAGAAATTATTTTACTGGTCTTACTACTTAGACCACAGATACAATTTCAAACAGATCCTATGATCCTGGTATTTTTTATTATTTCTATAATATTGGGAGCTCTTATTCTATTTGCTTTAGTATTTACCATAGGTTTACTTGCATTTTGGGTAGAAAATTCCTGGGCACCTTGGTTTTTAATTACGATTTTTTTAGAAGGGTTTGGGGGAGGGTTATTTCCAATAGATATTCTTCCTAAAACTATTTCACAAATTATATTGCTCACCCCAGCTCCATATTTAATTTATTTTCCAGCCAAATTATATATTGGGGGACTATCAACAGTGGAAATTTTCCAGGGTTTTTTTATAGCTTTACTTTGGGTAGCTATAATGTGGGCAATTATGATTAAAACTTTAAAAGCAGGATTAAAATACTATACAGCTGTTGGGAATTAAATATGTTCAAATATTTGAAAGTTTGGTGGTTATTTGCTGCATCCTCAATTCAGGCGCAAATGGTTATGCGCTGGGCACTTGTACTACTGTTGGTAGGAAAGCTTCTTAGATTTGGGATATTTACATTTTTTATAGTTATATTACTAGAAAAAACAAAAGCCTTAGCAGGTTATAGCTTGGATGAAACTTTAATTTTCTTTTTATCCTTTAACTTAGTAGATGTTTTGGCGCAGCTGGTATTTAGAGAAGTATATAGATTTAGACCTGCAGTACTGCAAGGGACTTTCGATTTTTATCTAATAAAACCATACAATGCACTATTTAGGGCCCTAACTTCCGGTCCTGATTTGCTTGACTTCATAACTCTTATTCCTCTAATTGGAGCAATTGTTTTTTTCATAAATAGGTTAAGTATTGATCCACATAATTTATTAATATATTTTATTTTGATTTTTGTTGGTTTTGTAATTGCCCTTTCGTTTCATATTCTAGTTTTAAGTTTGGCTATTTTAACAACAGAGATAGACCATGCTTTATGGATTTATAGAGATATAGTTTCAATGGGAAGATTTCCAATTGATATTTATAGAGAACCTATTAGGGGACTTCTAACTTTTGCCTTACCAGTTGGAGTTATGATGAGCTTTCCTGCAAAAGCTTTGTTAGGGTTATTATCTCCGGTCTTCATAATTTATGCAGTCTTTTTTGCCGTTGTATTTTTCTTTGTATCTTTATGGTGTTGGAATTATTCTCTAAAACAATATTCTTCAGCTAGCAGCTAACCTAAGTCCAGAAAAATCTACCCCAAATCTTGTTAACCTCCAGGCCAAAGCATGATGTTGGAATGATATGATTTTTCCCTCATGTTCTGAAAGAATTTTTCTAACCTCTATATCTCCACCATACTTTTTCTTCATTAGATCATCTATACTTTCTATATCTACTTGAGCGACCTCTCTTTGTATATGGTATGACAAATTTGGCTTTTGCCTTTCCGATAAAAAATGATTCGCTTCATACCTTGTATTTATTAAAATCCATTTTATTCTATCCTCATTTGATTCATCAATTGCTCCCGGTATTGCTAATTCATATCCTTCGTGAACATAAGTTTGGTATATAGATCCTGGTGGGCGATGATTTAAACTATTACTAAATTTTCTTATCAGTCCTAATTCAATCATGGCAATCCCACGAGGGCCATCTAAAACTGCTTCCCCAATAGCTCTCTCAAAATTAGCTGTGGATTGTGCTAGAAAATGTAAATCACCGGATACATTAAAGGCAAGTAAATAATATTTTCCTATATCCCTTAACATTTCTGCTCTGTGGTCGTATAAATGACCTTCATTATCTTCTAAGAAACCAGGTGATCTTCCCTCAACTACTGGATGGAAATAATAAGTCTCAAATATTGGCTTTGTTAAAAGTAACGCCTTTCTCGCATTTACAGCAAGCCATTTTTCCCTGGCAAGACTCATTCCTGCCACTGTATAAATTCTCCATTTTCTAATTAGATCCGAAAGTTCATCATCAGATTTACCTTCAATGGATGTAGGATCAATTAATGCATCTCTAACTTCCCACATAGCTTGAGATAACTTACCATTAACTCTTAAATTTTCAGCCTGATAAATACGATCACTACTTTCTTGAGTCATTGCATAGGATAATATCAAATTTTTTTCTAGAATTCAAATCTGTCCAAATGGATTTTTAGTAATATTTGTCATGAAGAAATATTTAACCCACTCTTTTGGAATTGGTATTCCGGTTAGAAAAGGGTAAACCAAAAGGAAACCTATAAACATTAAAATTAAAAGAAGAATTGCCAGCAAGCGATTATTCTTGCTTTCCCATAATTTGCCTACTTGATATCCTAAAGCAATAGATAAAAATGGAACTGATGGAGAAAAATGATATAAAAACATAATTCTTGGGGATACAGCCCAAGGAAGCCAAAAAATGAAAAATCCGGATAAAATGATTAATAAACTTTTAAGGTATATTCTCGACTTCGCTCGAACAATATCTATGATAGTTAAAATTATAGCTGCTGTTCCTGCCCAAAAAATCGCAGGATTTCCTGATGCAAAAATATTTGCAATTTTATCCTGCATATATTCAACATGATACCAGACAGGATAAAGATTAAGCGGCCAGCTCCACCAAGGAGATGCATAATCATGAGTAGCCCTAAGATTTGTATGATACCCCCACATTTGTTTTTGGAGTTCAATAAATTGATTGAGGTCATAGCCCAAAAGAAAATATGGAACATATGTCAGCAAATAAATAACAGGAGGAATAATTACAAAAAATATTAATTTCTTTAGCTCGCGGTTTTTGAATAATAAAATTAAATAGAATCCCAGAAGATAAATTATTGTCCATTTACTTGCCAGTGATAATCCAAAAAATATTGAAGAAAACAAAAACTTTTTTTTAACAAAAAACAAAAAGCTTGCAAGCATAAATGTTAAAAAGTAAATATCATTCATTCCTGTTCTAGATTGGACAAGAGCCAATCCTTCTAAAGAATATATGAAAGCAGCGATTAAAGCTGGAATCTGGCTATTCAATAGTCTAAGACCAATTAAATAGACTAAATAAACTGATAAAATACCAAGTAATGCACCTGGAAGTCTATAGGCCCAGGCATCAGTAGAATTTACTAAAGCCATTGATAAAGTCATTATTTCTTTCGCTAATGGAGGGTGAGTCCATTCATATGCCACACCTTTTGGCGGAGTTGCCCATGGATTCCAGGCATCTCTATTGTTTATAAGATATTCTTTTGCTGTAAATGCATGATAAACCTCATCAAAAATATATGAATTTGGATAATCAATTCTGAAAAGGTGGATAAAAATAGTAAAGATAAATATGAGTATTAAAATTTTTGATAGTTTCATTTATTTTTAGAATATTTAGAAATAAAAATGGCTAAAAAATATATAAATATAGCAAAATTTAATACAGAGAAAAATACAATTGCATGCTGACTTAAAAATAGAGGGTTGGTAGTAGCTTGAGAATACGGATAATACAAGTTTATAAGATGAATAAAGTATAAAATTACGATTAAAACTATGCTGAAAATATTAAAATCCGGGATTAGAAGAGATAGAAAAGCCAGTCCATAATATATATGTCTCTCATGCATTCTAGTTAAGAAAATAAACATCCCCAAAAAAATAAGAGATAAAATAGTTGTTAGAAGTAGGGTAGAGTTACTGACTTTTTTTATAAGTATAAAAAGAGCACCTATTAAAAATAAATAAACTGACCCAAATAAAAGATATCCCCAGGTTTGAAAATTAATATCTAAAAAAGTGTGTTTATCAGGCTCCCAGAGTTTAGTTACTATTGACCAAAAATTAAAAGCGTTTACAGAAGTATACGGATATTGATTTGCTGTAACAGAATGACGATCAATAATAAACCTAAATATATTATCAAAATTATTAAAAGGTATAAAAGCAGCAATTACGACTGTTACCAGTAAAATAAGAAATAATAATATTTTTTTAAAGGAAACTTTTTTCGAAATCATATAAATTAAATAAACTGGCAGAGCAAAAATTGCAATTGGCTTCACAAGTTGTCCAAACCCTAATAGAATAGACGAAATAATATATTTTCCCTCCAGTAAATAATAGAAACTTGAAAAAAGGAAGAATGTTATAAAACTATCAACTTGTCCCCAAAGAGTTGAATTAACAAAAAAAGCAGGATTAAAAAGAAAAATTATTGAAGTTATAAAAGCTTTTTTTTGAGAGGCAAATTTTTGTACAATTAAGTATATAAAGAAAGAACTCCCAATATCGGAAATAATTGAAGGTAATTTAAAAAGTATTTCCCATCGAACAAATAATGAATGGGAAATAAGCCATTGTTCAAATGAGGCAAGGAACCAAGCTACATAAAGATATCCTGGCAGGTAATCTGACCAGCGTGTATAAAAATTCTCTGGGCCATACTTTAATAGATTAATCCCCCAAATATGGACTGCATTCATATCATTATAGACTGTGAATTGGTCTAAATTAGCTGCTAATGATAATCTAAATAAATATGCCCCTATAGCTAAAAAGAAGAAATAACGGAGATTTAAATTAGCGCGCATATCTGTTATTTTATAATAAATCAATTTATTATGAAATTTTTATTCCTTTTGCCAATAATTATTGCGGTTGTATTATATAGTGTTTATCTAAAAGAAGTACCAATACATCTTAATCAAGACGAATTAGGATTTTCTTTAAATGCTTACTCAATTGCTAAAACTGGATTTGACGAGAATAACCGATTTCTACCGCTCTATTTTTGGCATCTTGGTGTAATGTGGTCTACTCCAATTATTGTTTATCTTACTGCTTTAGTTTTAAAGATATTGCCTTTAACTGAAGAAGTTATTCGTATACCCAGTGTAATAATTGGCTCATTGGACATTTTATTAATTTACTTTATAACAATTAAAATCTTCAAAAGAAGATTATATGGTTTGATAGCCTCATTATTTTTATTACTAACCCCACCACACTTTATACATAGCAGGCTACTTTTGGATAACTTATATATAGTACCGTTTATGTTGGCTTGGTTATTATTAATGACCATTTTTTTAGAGCGCAAGAATTTATTTGTATTATTTTTAGCAACATTTTGTTTGGGAATAGGCGTCCATAGTTATCATGCATCCAAAGTTATGATGAGTTTATATTTTCTTATGACTTTAATTTATTTAATTCCGGAAATAAAAAGACAAAAAATGCTAATCCCAACAGCACTGCTTGGATTTTGTATACCTCTTTTACCTCTTATACCTTGGTTATCTAAATATCCTGATACTTTAACAGATCAAGTTAAATATACTGGACTGTATGATACTAACTTAAGTCCTTTAGAAGGAATTAAAACTTTACTAACTTGGCAGAATTTAATTTCTAAGGCATCGATATTTATTAGTTATTTTAGTCCTAATTTTCTTTTCTTTAGTGGTGATTTAAGTTTAATACATTCCACAAGGGAAGTTGGTATATTTCTTTTATCATATATGATACTTCTTCCACTTGGAATTATTAATATTTTAAAAGAACAAAGCAAAAGATTTGGACTTTTTATTATTATTGGTTTCCTTTCATCTCCTATTGCCCCAGCCTTAATTGGTAATCAGTATAGAGTATCTAAAGAATTAGTTATTTTGCCATTCGCTGCAATTATTGCTACTTTTGGTATTAAATTTCTTTTAAGTTCTGACAAAAAATTAATAAAAATATTTTGTATGATTTTAGTAATGGCAATGGTTTTTCAATTTAGTTATTTTTTAAATGACTACTTTGGGGATTATAAAGTAAGATCTTATGGTTGGTTTAACTATAATATCCCTGGTTCTTTAGAAACTATTTTGAGGGAGGATAATAAAAAACCTATTAAGAGTATTTATTTAGATAACCAGGTTTATTTTATAGATAGATATTGGAAATTTTACCTTATCAAACATAAGAAGGAGGAGCTTTTGTTAAAAACCTTATATATAAATCCAAAACAAGTTGATGCAACAGATCTACCGAGTGGCAGTTTGCTATATTTTAGATTTGACCATCAACCTATTTTCTTGCCATCAAATATTCTGTCTATTTCAGAACCCGATGGAAGTGATAGTTTCTTCATAATATATGCGCAGTAAACTTCTTGTAATTTTAGGTCCTACTGCTACAGGCAAAACTGATTTAGCACT
>CAYHJT010000048.1:0-7352 GCA_964356985.1 Candidatus Woesearchaeota archaeon | reverse complement strand
AATGATCTCCTTAAAGAAAAATTAGCTTTGATTGGCAAGCAAAAAATAAAAAAAGTTCATCAAAGGCAGAGAAATATAAATCAAAATATTGTTCATCAAGAGTCTTTATTGAATAAGAAAATAGAACAAGTAGAACAAAAAATTAAGAAAAAAGAAAAGCTAACTACTGAAGATTTGCTTGCTTTCCAGAAGAAATCTTGAATCTCTTTTTTAATATATAATAAACTACAAATATTGCAATTAAGCTTAATATTATTATATCAAATATTCTAGAATAATTCTCTATGTAAATCCATTTATCCGCTAGAGAATATCCGGCATATAATAAGATAAAATTCCAGATTAAACCACCAAAGAAGGTATATATTAAAAATTTCTTTAAATTCATCTTTCCCATTCCGGCAGGTATGCTAATCAAATGTCTTATTATGGGTATGAATCTAGAAACAAATATCGTAATTGAGCCATATTTATTGAATATTTTCTGGGTATAATCAAGATGATGTTCATTAAGCAAGAATATCTTATGATATTTCCTTATTATATGGTTTCCATACATTCCGATGTAATAAGAAATTAAAGAGCCTATCATAGTACCTATTGTCGCTACAACCAAGACTACAAAGAAATCAAATCTTCCTAAAGCTACTAAATAACCTGCAAAAGGCATCACAGCTTCGCTAGGCACCGGAAATATCATGCTTTCCAGAGTCATAAGAATCAAAATTCCAAAATACCCTATCCAAGATATAAATTCAGTTATTAAATTGAATAATATTTCGATCATTTTCTTCTCTTCTTCATTTGGTTTATTAAATATTTCGCATCGCTATATATTGGGATATTATGAACATTGAACTTTTTTATCAAGAATATCCATACTAAGAATACATAAACGCTGCTAACAAAATACCAAAATGTTATATGCACAATTTCAAACCAATTCTCTCCGAGATTTAGCACAATTAACATCAATAGTATAATCCTCAATACATTCATTAATAATATCAGAAACGATCCTAAAAGTAGCATCTTTATAGATTTTTTAAAGCCTATATCTTTCGTAGTTAATATCAATAGGATTAACAAATAATAAGCAGAAGTGGCAATGCACGCTTGTATAAATTCAAATTCAACACCATTAACTAATAAACTCGGAGTACTGTAAATAAGTTTTACACTATAACCAAAAACAGGCAACACAATATAAGGTACAATTATGGTCACCCAAGTTAATAAATAATATAGCCATTCAGGCCTTATAATCGGGGCTATAAAAATTCTTAAAATAAGATTATAATGATATTTCATGAATATTGAATATTATCATATCTTTTATTATTTTCTATATATCGCTATTTTTATATAATCCATAAAATTTAAAAGCCTTATGAAAAACAAAATATTATTAGGGATATTATCAGCTATTTTTATAATCAGCTTATTTGTTGATAGATCATTTACTCTTTTTATAACAAAGTTCCAAAATCCTATATTAAATCAGATTATGCTAGCAATTTCTGATGCTGGCCAATCAATTTCTGTTTTTGTAGTCATGATAATATTAACAATATACATTGTTTTATACAACAAAAAGAATAATAAGTATCTTATTCCTATGCTAATCACATTAATAATCACTAATATATTGGTTTATTTCTTAAAAATAGGCATTAATAGATCTAGGCCTTATGATTCATTAAATATTAAGACTATTGAAACTGACACAGATTTTTCTTTTCCATCAGGGCATACTAATGCAGTATTCTCTATTGCTCCCTTCTTTAGCATATTTTTCAATAAGCTTAGCTATATCTGGTGGACTTTCGCAGTCGTTGTAGCGTTTAGCAGAATATATTTAGGAATGCATTACTTAAGTGATGTAATATTTTCAATGGTTTTAGGCATCTTTATTGCTAGTTTACTGATATATCTAGAAGACAAATTCTCTTTAAGCAAGAAGTTAATTCCTAAGTGGTTTTAGCTTTAATCTATATAGTCTAGAATACGTTACAGAAAGCTTTAAATACCAGTTATAACTCATGAATAGCAACAAAACAGCAACATATAGGGGGGTTTAATAAGATGAAAAAATCATTATTTATAGCAACTTTTTTAGTAGCATTACTTGTAGTATCTATGATACCTATAGCAGAAGTAAATGCGGCTTCACCTTCACTATCGTTTTCTGATAGTAAAGTAGTGGTATCCTCAGAACCAAAAAGCAAAGATGTATCAATTACTAAATCGTTCACAATAACAAATAATGGAAATGTAACACTAACTAGTTTAACTTTGACACCATTAAATTTTTCAGATTTTTCAGTATTTGGTACAATAAATCCATCTGGCAGCTTAGCTGTCGGAGCATCAGCATCAGTAAGTCTTAATATTAATATTCCTGCAGACGCAGATATAGGTCAAAATGATCAAACATTGAATATTAACGCATATTACAACAATGGAACTGATAATATTCTAGTTACATTTACAGAGCCATTATTAATAAGAATAGGCCCAGAATTATGTATAAAGGGAATACAAGATAATGAAATTAATATAGACATAACTTCTCCAGACAGCGGAGATTCTTTTGGCGCTGGTGAAACAATCACTGTTGAAGTAGAAATAGACAATGATGGTACTCGTGATAGAGATTTCATTGTAAAGGGAGTACTTTATGATGTAGATGACAATGATAAGATTGACTCTGCTGACTCTGATTCAATTTCAATAAATGAAGGAGACTCTGACACAGTAAGTTTCGATTTAGAAGTACCAACAGGAACATCATTAAGTAAAAGTCATTCCTATGTAATATATTTGAAAGCTTATGCAAGTGGCAAGGAAGACACTATATGTACAGAAGATGAGGTTGATGTAGAATTAGATATTCCTTCACATAAGGTAATAATAAGCGACTATTCATTAAGTCCTTCTACAGTTCAATGTGGAGATACAGTCATTGCATCATTAACTGCCACTAATGCAGGAAGCAATCAAGAAAAGACAAGATTAAGAGCTTTCGAAAGCTTATTGGACATAGATGTAATCTCAGATACTTTCACAATAGAGAAAATGGGAAAATCTAATGATGAGGTCTCAAGAACATTGCAATTTGTAGTACCTACAACAGCTCAAAGCAAAACCTATCAGATTCAATTATCAGCAGAAACTGGTTCAGGTTCTAGTGAGAATCAAATCGCTAACCTATTAGTTTCATGTGGAGTTCAATCTGGTTCATCTGCATTAAGTTTACCATCTAATATAATTAGAACAGAACAAGGTTCTTCATTGGACTTGCCTATTACAGTAACCAATCCATATAAGGCTACTAAGACCTTTACAATTGAATCTAGTTTATCTAGTGGGATTAGTTCAACAGGTTCTCAGCAAATAACTTTGGGTGCAAATGAGCAAGGTACAGTCACTCTATCATTTAACATTGATGATAGTGTATCTACAGGAACAAAATCTGTAGTTATAAACCTTAAAGATGGCACTAATGTAGTATCAACAAAGACAGCACAAATAACAATTGAAAGCAAATCATTGCCAATAACAGGTAATCAAAATACAGGAATTGGAAATTGGTTTGGCAGTTCAAACAACAACTTAGGAATATTCTTAATTGTTGCAGATATATTGCTTGTGTTAATAGCTTTATATGTCATAATGTTGATATTTAGAAGAAAACGAAAAGATTAGATCTTTTCCTTACCTTTTTCTTATTTTTTAATTTCATAAGACTTTTAAATTTGATATTTTAAGGATTAACATGTCAAAATTCTCATTATTAAATAAAGTTTCATTAATAACAGAAAAAGAATGGTTTGAATTTATTGATTCTATAGAAAATGATTATTCAGATATCTTAATTAAAGATATGACTAAAGCTAAGCTATTGGTCAAAGACTCCCTGATCAAGTCCGTATCTAAAAGATTTGAGCCTAAATTTGGAGTATTATTTTCCGGCGGATTAGATTCTAGTCTTATTGCTTTAATATCCAAAGATCTAGGAAAAGACTTCAAGTGTTATTGCATAGGCCTAGAAGGTTCTTCTGATATAGAATTTGCTAAAAAAGTATCTTCTTCATTATCTTTACAAACAAAATATAAGATTTTAACTATTGATGATGTAGAAAAATACCTTAAAAAATGTATTTCTATATTAAACACTAATGATGTAGTCAAATTGGAAATATCCATAGTTATCTATGCTGGATTAGAATTTGCTTCTAAGGATAAAATAAATAATGTTTTTGTAGGCGCGGGTTCTGAAGAGATATTCGCAGGTTACGATAGGCATATCAAATTCTTGAAGGAAGGCAGTTATAAAAAAGTTCATGAAGAATGCTGGAATGGACTTAAATCGTGCTATTCTAGAGATATTCTAAGAGATTATGCTATATCTAAATATCTTAATGTTACATTGTTATTGCCATTCTTAGATAAAGATTTAATCAAAATAGTTATGTCTATTCATCCTATGCTTAAGATTGATTCAAACAATAAAAAGATAATACTCAGGGATTTAGCTTATGATATTGGTTTGTCTAAAGATGTTGCTTATAGAAAAAGAACAGCCGCGCAATATGGCTCAAAAGTCAGTAATGCATTGTTGAAATTAGCTCATAAGAATGGTTTTAAATATAAGCAAGAATATATAAATTCACTTATTCATCATTAACATTTTTCATTCTTCTTGCTTTAGGAAAGTAGTTCAATAAGATTCCATTTTTTATCAATCCGGATCCAAAATAATCATTATCATGTTTTATTATAACAAATCCCTTTGATTCAGATTCTATATTTATTTCATTACCCTTTACCCATTCTTTCAGTTGACTATTATTTAGTTCCAGTACGTTTTGTTTTGCTAATTTGCCTACTATTTGGGAACCTTCTATGCTGAGTCTAATACCATTCTTTTCGACTTTTCCAAAGTACATTCCAAAAGAATTGATTCTAAGTTTAGAAAAATCAAAATTTTTTAAAGAATTATTAATAATATATAACTTTTCATGATTATTCTTTATGAATATATGGTCCATCATCATTTTATTCATATTAAATTGATCTCTGATACTATCAAGAATGTCTTTTTTCTCTTTACTATTTAAAAATTTTAAGTGATCCATTTAATTATTTTTAAAATTAATAGTATTAAAACATTTGTATTTTTCATTTTTTAGATTATAATCATTTTCTATCAATAAATAGGAAATCTTAATACAAATAAAATGAATCTTATTCATAGTATAGTTAAAAGAATAACTTTAAAAATAAGTTATTATAAAAACTGATATGAAAATAAAACAAAATCTAGGTATAATCTCAATTACGGTAATTTTATTGATAACCTTCTTTATATGGTTCTTTTTGAGACTAAATACAGAGCCCTTTAAAAATTTTCAAACTACATTATATAGTCTTGCACAAATATTTTCTTTGTTGGCGACAACAATGTTTGCTATTAACTTTGTAATGATCACTAGAATAAAATTAATACAAGATTCTTTTGGTGGTCTAGATAAAATGTATAAGATTCACCAATTAAATGGTAAGTCCGCTTTTTTGTTTATTCTTTTCCACCCAATACTGCTTATATTGACATCTTATCCAAATATAATACAAACAACAAAACTTATGTTTTCATTCTCTCATTGGCCACTCAACTTCGGGATAATTGCTTTAACTTTATTAACTATTTTGATAGTTCTTACAATCTATTCTAAAATGAAATACTCTAACTGGAAAATATCTCATAAGTTCATGGGTGTAGTTTTTATAATTGCATTGTTCCATATATTTAGGATAGGTTCTGATATAGGAAAATATCCTTTATTGAAATATTACATGGTTTTTATAGCTATAATAGGAATCACAGCATTTGTTTATGGCGTATTACTTGGAAGATTTCTAAAGAAAAGACATTTCTATTACATTGAATCTATATCTAACAAGAATAATATTTCTATAATAAAATTAAGACCAAAAGATAAAAAATTAATCTATAGCCCGGGACAATTCATTTTTATAAAGGTCATAGATAAACAAGTTACAAAAGAGCAACACCCATTTACAATATCTTCTTCACCATTAGAAGATTGTTTGGAATTATCAATAAAGAATTTAGGAGACTATACATCTAAAATTCCAAATATTTCTATCAACTCAGAAGTGCAGTTAGAGGAGCCATATGGTATATTCGGGGAATTTAACGATAATGTTAAGCAAGTGTGGGTTTCTGGAGGCATAGGAGTAACCCCTTTCTTAAGTATGATTAAAACTTTAGCTTTGTCAAAGAAAGAATTCAAGTCTATAGATTTTTATTATTGTGTAAAAAATGAATCAGAAGCAATATTTTTAGATTTATTAAACAAATTAACCAAAGATCTGAAGAACTTCAAAATAATAACGTGGTACTCCGAGATGCAGGGAGCTATTAGTATAAATTCAATAGAATCAAACATCAGCTTTAAGGATTCAGAATTTAGAATCTGTGGTCCAGTGCCAATGATGAAATCTTTATCAAATCAATTAAGAAAAAAGGGCACAAAAAAATCTAAGATATTCTTTGAAGACTTTAATCTTAAATAAAATTTTATCATTTTAAGAGCCTCGAAAGGGAATTGAACCCTCGACCTCCGCTTTTCTTTCAAAGATACGAGAGCGGCGCTCTACCAGACTGAGCTATCGAGGCAGATATTTATTTAGAATTCGTGTCAGCTTTTAATGTTTTCTGGCAATTGTCGCAAACAGGTTTCTTGCCTATATATGTACCTTTAATTTTTCCCAAAAACAATTCTTCTATCTTATTATTGCAAATGCTGCATTTCATGATTAATTGGGTCTATTATGTGTTTAAATTCTTTTTTATTTCAAATCAAATCCAATAATCAAGGTAGCTTCGTTTTTTGTTTTAATCTTGAACCTTTTGATTAAATATTCATGCACCTTTATTCCTGGACTAGAACTTATCACATTAAATGCTTTAATTTCTGGAAATTTTACTGGTGGAAAATATATTCTCCCCTTTTTCTTCATTACAATCTCATTTGTAGCTTTTCTAAAACTAGAATCATGAGTCGCCATAATCACATTGGATCTAGATACAGTTTCATGAACACCTATATTTCTTTTTTCTTCATTTTTCATTATATATTCAATTTCAGTTTTTCTTAACTTGATTATATTATGTAATCCATTAACTTTTTTTAATCGATTTATTATAGTTATTAATTCCATATGGTTAAAAACCTCTTTGTAGATTTAAAACTTTTGATAAGAAAGAGGCCTAGTTGAAAATCTATAAAAATGTTTATTAACTCAGGCAGCTTTCGCTGCCT
>CAYHJT010000047.1:0-7444 GCA_964356985.1 Candidatus Woesearchaeota archaeon | reverse complement strand
GCTTGATATTTCTCTGGAGAAACTAATGCTAGTGCAACATATTCTTTAAGATCTTTTAATTCCTCTTTATAATCTGACTTGATCACATATTATATCTTTATTATATCCTATTTAAATTTTTCTCTTAATTTGATAATAAGTTTTATATATCAGTAAAAGAATTTATTTATAGATGAAACGAATTAATTCAGGAGTGCCTGGCTTAGATGAAATATTAAAGGGAGGTATGTTAGAGAATTCTGCAAACCTCATCGCGGGGCCCCCGGGTACAGGAAAAAGCATATTTGCTTTGCAATTTTTATTAGCTGGTGCTGATAAAAACGAACCTGTGCTGTATATTTCTAGCGAAGAAACAGAAAAAGATCTTCGAGAACATGCAGAGGAATTGGGTTTTGACTTGAGTAAATATAAAAATACATTTAATGTTTTTTATGTGAATCTTGCAAGAGCCGAGTTATTTTCATTGAAAGATCCAATCGCATTGATAAAAAAGAAAAAGATAAAACGAATTGTGCTTGATTCATTGACCTTATTTAAGCTTGTATATGCTCGCTCAGAATTCGAGTTTAGGAATGGGATACTGGATTTTATTGTTAGCATGAAAGAATTAGGAGTTACATTAGTAGCTACATCAGAGAAAAGCCTTAATGATCTTGATGAAATAATATATGAACCTCAAGACTTTTTATTTGGGGGGCTCATATTGTTGACAAAAATAAGACATGGAAACTCTTTTGAAAGAGTTATTTTAATCTCAAAAATGCGCGGCATTGATCATCTGTTAGAAGCGTTTCCATTTACGATAAGAAAAGGAGGAATGACGATATTCACTAAGCAATTACCATTTTCGTTGATGCAAAATGCCCAAAACAAAAACTAAACAAATTAAATCCAAAGATAGCAAAACAAAAGAAAGAGAAGAAAATACATTAAGATCTACTATAAGAATACCCTCTGGAATAAAGGGATTTGATGAAATGACTCAGGGCGGATTTAGATATAACAGCATTAATTTAGTTACTGGTGGCCCCGGATCCGGAAAAACAATATTTGCCATGGAATTTTTATACAATGGACTAGAAAAATTCAATGAAAATGTACTTTACATAACTTTTGAAGAGAAAAAAAATAAACTATTCCAGGATTGCGTAGAATTTGGCTGGGATCTTCAGAAGTATGAAGACAATAAGAAATTTATATTCTTGGAATATACTCCCGAGCAAGTCAAGAAATTATTGGTTGAAGGCGGAGGTACAATAGAGGGCATTGTTGAAAAATACAATATAAAGCGATTAGTCATAGATTCTATTACCTCATTTAGCTTATTATATCAAGATGAACTTACCAAAAAAGAATCAGCATTAGCTTTATTTGAACTTATCACAAAATGGAATTGTACAGCACTTTTAACTGCCCAGGACATAGGCGTTGATGATGAAGATTATATTTCTTCCACGCTCGGATTTGAAACCGATTCAATAATATTATTGTATCATGCTAAGAATAAAAGCGGCAGAAGAGTAAGAGCAATAGAAATATTGAAGATGCGCGGAACTAAACATGCAGAAGGAGCATTTACATTTGAGATAAATTCTAATGGTGTTGAAATTAAAAAAACCAGAATAGCATTGTAAAATGAAAAAGAAAACACCCAAATTAAAATCAGCTAGTGTAAAAAAAGCAAAAGTAGATGATGATAGAGTTCCTTTAGGAATTGATATTCTTGATGCTGGAATGGAAGGCGGCTTAGAGCGGAATAGCGTAACTCTTTTAGCAGGCAGCGCTGGCTCTGGAAAGAGCATATTTAGCGCCGAATTTTTGTATTCTGGCGCCACAAAATACAATGAATCTGGATTATACATATGCTTTGAAGAGAAAAAAGAAAGTTTCTTTAAGCATATGCTAAGATTTGGGTGGGATTTTGATAAGCTTGAGAAAGAAAAGAAAATAGTTTTTTTAGAGTACACTCCCGAGCAAGTCAAGAAGATGATAGAAGAGGGTGGCGGAACAGTAGAAGGTATAATGTCAAAGTATGGAATTAAGAGATTAGTAATTGATTCTGTCACGGCTTATACTTTATTGTTTAAAGATGAGGTAAGCAAGAAAGAAGCCGCTCTTGGATTATTTGAATTGTTAAGAGCCTGGGATGTTACTTCGATAGTTACTGGAGAATTTGACGAAGAGGATATAGAAAACCAGAGGACTGGAGATGTCCAATTTGAAGCCGACGGAGTTATATTGATGTATTTCATAAAAGAGCAAAACATAAGAAAAAGAGCAATAGAAATATTAAAGATGCGCGGAACCAAACATGCAAAAAAAATATTCCCTATGGAAATAACTACTCAGGGCATAGAAATTAGCACTAGCGGAGCAGTTTTTTAATTTATTTTAATTTTATAATTTATAAATTGATTTGATTCTTGAATTTTCCATTATACTTGGCTCGACCTTCTGTTCTTTCAAGAACTAATTGACAAATCCTTAGTCCTTTTTTTAGAATTATTGTGTATCTAGATTCATTTTTTATCTCTAGAACTTGCTTGTTATTAATCCCCGGAGATATAAATGAAGCAGTAACATGAATTCCTAGACCAAATCTAGCGAATCTCGACCTTCCAGTTAACTCGCCGCAGATATTATCTGGTAGCTTAATTTTTTCCTCGGTAATTCCTAGAATATATTCATTCGGTTCTATAGATATTTCATTTTTTACTACTTTTTTTGTATATTTTTTATAATCCGAATTTTCATTTAATGTTACTTTTTTATGCCCTTCAAATATTCTGAATTCATTGGACAATGTCAAGTCTATAGAAGCAGGTCCGATGTTCTTTTTAGAAAAAGGATTTATCACTACATTTTTAGATTTTATCTCGTTTAAAATCGATTTTCTTGTTAATATCATGGTAATAATGTAATATAGGTGTATTTAAAATTATGTTGTTAATCTATAGTTATAAATAACTTAGGAGAATCAAGAGCTTTCTTAATCACTATTAAAGGAAGCATTGCGCACTTAATTCTGGCTTCACTTATCTCTATTTTTAGAATAGAAAATATATCTTTTTCAGTCATCTTCTTAACATCATTTATAGACATATTCTTAATTTTTTCAGAAAGCATAGAAGCACAGCCTTTACTTATTGCACAGCCATCACCCTTGAATTTTACATCAGTGATTATATTATCTTTTACTTTTAATTGGAATTCAATTACATCGCCGCAAACAAGATTTGCTTCGCTTGATTTGTAATTAGCTTTATCTAAATTACCATAGTTTCTAGGATTCTTGTAATGATCCAATAAGTTTTCGGTGTATACTTCAGAGTCCATTTTATTTGTTGAAAATTTTGTTTATTTTTTCCAATACAGAAGATAATTTATCGATGTCTTGTTTTGTATTATAAATGTAAAAGCTAGCCCTGCACGATCCAGAAATTCCTAAGGAATTCATCAATGGCTGACAGCAGTGATGCCCAGATCTTATGCATACTCCCTGTTCGTCCAATATTGTTGATACATCATGTGCATGAGCTCCTTTGATATTGAATGATATTAATGATCCCCTTTTGCTAACATCAGTTGGTCCATATATTTCTATATTAGGAATTTTAGACAATTTTTCTAGAGCATATCTAGTAATCTCGCGCTCCATTATTTCTATATTTCCCATCCCTAGTGATTCTAGATATTCGATAGCAGCTTTCAATGAGATAGCGCCTTCTATGTTAGGAGTGCCGGCTTCAAAGCGCCAAGGAAGATCATTGTATTTTGTTTCAGTAAGATACACTTCTTTAATCATGTCTCCACCAGATAAGAATACGGGCATTTTTTCCAATAAGAATTCTTTTCCGTATAAAATTCCAATACCTGTAGTAGCGAGCATTTTATGTCCTGAAAAAGCCAAAAAATCTACATCAAGATCTTGGACATCTACCTTAATATGAGGGACGCTTTGAGCGCCATCAACAATTATTATGCAGTTATTATCATGGGCTTTTTTAGCAATGGTTTTTATGTCATTTATTGTCCCAAGAACATTAGACATATGAGTCAAGGATATTATCTTAGTATTTTTGTTAAAAGTTATGTTATCTAGAGTGCCATCTTTTTTTAATTTTATGAACCTTAATTTCAATCCATGCTCTTTGGCCATTATTTGCCAAGGTACTAGATTTGAATGATGCTCCATTTCTGTTATCAATATCTCATCGCCTTTCTTCAATAATTTTGAATAAGAATAAGCAACTAAATTCAATGATTCAGTGCAATTTTTAGTGAATATAATCTCTTTTTCTGATTTTGCATTTATGAATCTTTTAACTGCCAATCTAGAGTCTTCATAAGCCTTGCTTGCTTCCATAGATATCTTGTAAATGCCACGATGAACATTAGAATTATATCTATTGTAATAATCACTTATTGCATTAATTACTTTTTTCGGCTTCTGAGAAGTAGCTGCACTATCTAAATAAACAATCTCTTTTCCATAAACTTTTTCTTTTAATAAAGGAAAGTCTTTTTTTATCGATTTCGGCGTTATTTTCATGATTCTTTGTTTTTATATTAAATTATAAAACTTTTTGTTTCTCAGAAATCTTTGAATCTAACAAATTCACTAAATATTGATTGTATAAACTTGGCAATTTGTCAACCATATCCTCCAAAAATCCCCTTATTATCATATCTTTAGATTCTTCCTCGCTCAAGCCACGATTTTCCAAATAAAATAATTTGTCTTCATCTATATTAAATACTGTAGCTGAATGAGTAGCCTTGACATCATCGGCTTCTATTTCCAAGCTAGGAATATTTATTGATGACGCAGACTTGCTAAGAAGAAGGCTATGTGCTTGCAGCAATGCATTGGACTTCTGAGCGTGAGGCATTATTTTTATCATTCCATTAAATACATTTTTAGAATTTTCTTTTAATATGGACTTGAAAATACTGTGACTATTTGCATTAGGAGAGTTATGCAAATGCATCAAATCAATATTTAAAAACTGCTTATCATTTAACAACGACAAATCAAATTCTTCTATTGATGATCCAGGTTTCTGCAGATTGTTTACAACTTTTGAAAAAACCTTGTTTCCATTAAAATACGCGTTGCATAAAACTAGCTTTGAGTCTTTATTGATTATATTTTGATTGTTGCATATTCCAAAATCTTTCAAAAGATACAACTTCACAAATGTTGACTCAGAATCATCATCCAAAAATAATGTTTCATTGAAAAATTTAACATCTCCTTCAATAGATTCAAGAATCTTCACATTTTTTATGCCTTTTTCTATGATTATTATATTTTTAATTATAACATTCTTAGTATTTTTAACATGGATTTTTTTCAACCCTTCTATGTTAGAATTTTTACTTATTATAATAATATTACCGGAGTTAAAATTAGCATTTATGAAAGATTCATACTGGTTTTTTGATGGCAATTCATTTTCTAAGATTTCTTTTATTCTTCCAGGAATTTTAATAAGAGCCTTTTCCCAAGACATTACTTCTATCTTGAATCTTTTCAAATCATCATAAATTACATTATATTTATCATCTTTTACTATCAGCAAATTATCAACATCAACAACCCTAAAATATTTAGATTTCTTTATCGGTTTTTCATTGAATATTGAAGAGTTCCTTTCTCGATATTTTTTAAGCCAAATTGGCTCGCTCACTACCATTTTATCCAACCGAACCTTCCATCTCCAGTTCTATTAACCTATTGAGCTCAACAGCATATTCCATAGGTAATGACTTAGTGAAAGGCTGTATAAAACCAAGAACAATCAATGTAAGGGCTTCTTCTTCGCTCAATCCACGAGATGTCAGATAGAATATTTGCTCTTCTCCAATTTTGCCTACGGTAGCTTCATGAGTTATTGTAGCGCTAGGTTCATCAATTTCTATCGTTGGATATGTGTCTGTGCGGGATTCTTCATTCAATAATAATGCATCGCATCTTACACTGCTTTTTACATTATAAGCGCCAGGAAAAACTTTTAGCAATCCTCTATAAGTAGCTCTGCCATTATTTTTGCTTATACTTTTTGATGTTATTGTCGAAGTTGTATTTGGAGCAAAATGTAATATTTTAGCACCTGCATCTTGATGCTGATCTTTTCCAGCGAAAGCTATTGATAGAACTTCACCCTTCGCGCCTTCTTCTAACAAGTGAATTGCAGGATATTTCATAGTTTTTTTAGACCCTAAATTCCCGTCTAGCCAAAAAACACTCGAATTTTTGTATGCATGAGCTCTTTTTGTTACAAGATTGTAAATATTAGGAGCCCAGTTTTGTATTGTTGTGTAACGCACATTAGCTCCTTGAAGAGCGATTATCTCGACAACAGCCGAGTGTAATGACTGCGAAGAATATCTTGGGGCTGAGCAAGCTTCTACATAATATATACTAGAATTTTCGTCAGCTATTATTAATGTTCTTTCAAATTGACCCATTTGAGAAGCATTAATCCTAAAATATGCTTGCAATGGAATTGCTACATTTACGTTTTTAGGAATGTAAATAAAACTCCCGCCAGACCAAACACTTGTGTTAAGTGCAGCAAATTTATTGTCATTAAATGGAATTACTGTACCAAAATATTTTTTAACTAACTCTGGATATTTTTTTAATCCTTCATCCATGCTTAAAAATATTACACCTTTATCTTCTAAATCTTTATGAAGATTATGATAAATTACACCACTATCATATTGCGCGCCTATACCTGCTAGGAATTTACGCTCCGCTTCTGGAATTCCTAATTTATCAAAAGTTTTCTTAATATAATCCGGAACGTCTTCCCAGTTTTTTTTATTATCAGAAGGATTCATGTAATAAGTTATTTCATCAAAATTAATGTCATTAAGATTCGCTCCCCACTGAGGCATGGGTTTATCGAAAAAAGCTTTCAAGGATTTAAGTCTTAATTTAAGCATCCATTCTGGCTCTTCTTTAATCTTAGAAATTTGCTTTACTATATCTTCGTTCAATCCTTTTTTGAGTATAGTTTTGTAGTCCTTAGTAGTGTAACTAAAGTCATACTTGTCATAATTCATATTCGAGATTTCTTTTTCTTTCTTTGATTTTATCATTTTTTATTTATAAAAGAACTGTAACCATCTTTCTCTAGATCAAGAGCAAGCTTTTTCGTTCCAGATTTTACTATCGAACCATCTACCATGACATGAACATAGTCTGGCTTTAAGTAACGAAGAATTCTTTGATAATGAGTAATAACTAGAATGCCTATTTTTTCCTTTCTGGCTATTTCATTTATATTTTTTGAAACTATTTTAAGAGCATCAATATCAAGTCCAGAATCAGTTTCATCAAGAATTGCTATCTTTGGATTTAGAATTGCCATCTGCAATATCTCTGAGCGCTTCTTTTCACCGCCAGAGAAACCTTCGTTCAAGTAACGCT
>CAYHJT010000046.1:0-7521 GCA_964356985.1 Candidatus Woesearchaeota archaeon | reverse complement strand
AACTATGAAATATTAATCCAGAAGCACCTAAGACGCCAATGTGTTCATGTCTTTCATCTTCGCAATCTTCTTCATAATGCGCATGAACTATGGTAAATCTTTGAAGTATGTAAAACAATAAGAATCCAAACGCTATGAAAATACCAATCATAGAAGAATTGTTATTTAACTTAAATGACTCTGGCAATAGATCTAGAAAAGATACGGATATAAAGATTCCAGCACTAAACGGTACTATAAACTTCGATAATTTATTATGATACTTAAAAACTAGCCAGCCACCTATGATTGTGGCTAGGAAAGTCAAAAATGCTATTATATAGATATTCATATTAATTTTTCGATAAAACCTATTTATAAAATTATTGTATTAGAAACTAATATAAATAACTAGGGTTAGTCAGATAATATGTTAGACAAAAAGGAATTCAAAAGCATTGAAAAAGAATTATTAGATTATGAAAAGAAAAGAGAATCATATATACAATTATCTCGGGATATTATAAGAATCTCAAAAAAGATTATTTATAGCGTTCATAGAAACGAGATGAATGAAGCTTCTAAATATATTATAGAGATAAAATCCATGATGGTTAAATTACCTACTGAAGCTTCTGAAATGGGAATCATTAATGTAGCAAAGTATGAATATGTAGAAGCGATGTGTTTTTATGAATTTGTGAAAAATAAAAGAATACCTACAAAAAAAGACCTTAAGATAGATGTTGATGCTTACTTATTGGGATTAGCGGATTTAACCGGAGAGCTTGGAAGAAAATCTGTTAACGACTCTATTAAAAAAGACATTAAAAGTGTGATGCTAATCAAAGAAGCCATAGAAGAAATTTATGGCGCTTTCTTGAATTTTGATTTAAGAAATGGCGAATTAAGACAGAAATACGATTCTATTAAATGGAATCTTAAAAAAGTAGAAGAAATCATTCATGAAAACTCATTAAGAAGATGAAAAAACAGATTCTAATCAATGGCATCACTTTGTTAACTGAAAAGAAACGGACCAATTCTATAATTATAATGTTAACAGTAAAAGTTGGCAGCAATGATGAGCCAGATAATATAAGAGGAGTTTCTCATTTTTTAGAGCATTTAGTTTTTGATGGCACCAAAAAAAGAACTGCCAAACAAATATCTAGAGATATAGAATCCGTTGGCGGAGAAGTAAATGCTTACACCACAAATGAAAGGACTAGCTTCTATGTTAAAGTACCAGCGAAATATTTTGATATAGGATTAGATGTAATCTCTGGATGCTTAAAAGAACCATTGCTAGAAAAAGAATATGTAGAAAAAGAACGTGGAATAATACTAAGTGAGCATGATATGTATATAGACAATCCAATGTATTATTCAATATATTTCTTTATGTCCAGGCTATTCAAAAATCATAATGCTCGTTATCCCGTAATTGGGGATAAAATTACTTTAGCTAAGATAACTAGAGAAAATATTTATAATTATTTCATTGAAAATTATATTACTAAAAACTTAATTGTTACATTAGTTGGAGATATTCCAAAAGACGGCGAAAACAAAGTCATTGAAACATTTAAAGATTTCAGAACTGGAGTTGTAAAAGAGAAAAAAGACTTCAAAGAACCTGAACAAACAAAAAAAGAAGAATACATAGAAAAGAGAAAGATAGACCATTCTTACATAATTCTCGGTTATAAAGTGCCTAGTAGAAATAATGAAGACAGCTATGTCTTAGACATCATGAGCGTAATTTTCGGTGGTATTAGCAGTTCAAGATTATTTGAAGAAATAAGGACTAAAAAAGGACTTGGCTATGCAGTTATGTCATATTATGAAGGCAATAGAGACTATGGATATTTTGCTGCTAAGGTAACTGCTGACAAAAAGAATATTGATCAATGTAAAAAAATCATGATTGATGAATTTGAAAAGATAAAAAATGTGACAAATGGGGAATTAAATGATGCTAAAAGATATTATGAAGGACAGTATTTATTAGATAATGACGATAATTTCAAGTGGGCCGATACAATGGCTAGCGTAGAAACTTTAAAAGACGTTAAATTGCTAAACTCCTTCTTAGATAAGATAAGGAAAGTCACTAAAGAAGACATTAATAGAGTGGCCAATAAATATTTCAATGGAAATCATTGTTGCGTAATCTTAAGCCAGTAGATTAGAAATATTTAAATAAAGGGCATTTTCTTAAAATATTTATGGATAAAAGATACCTGGCTGGAGAAATTGATAAATCATTAGATAAACAATTTATAGTTCTTAAAGGCTGGATCCATGATTTAAGAGAACTTGGAAATTTGAAATTCTTATTGTTAAGAGATAATTCTGGAATTGTCCAAGTCACTATAATAAAGAAAAATGTCAATGAGCAAAAATTCAAAGACATAGGCAAAGTCCCAAAGGAATCTGTTATCGAAATCCATGGACAAGTATCTACGAGCAAAGAAGCTCCTAAGGGTATAGAAGTTATAATGAAAGATTTCATTGTGCTAAGCCAATCTATATCAGTATTACCTTTAGAAGTCAATGGAAAAGTGCCCGCGATGCCGCAGCAAAGGTTTGATTATAGGGTATTAGACTTAAGAAATCCAAAAAACCATGCAATAATTCAAGTAGAGGGTAAAATAATAGAGGGTATTACTGAATACTTAAATGCTAATTCATTCATACAAGTTTTTACGCCATGTTTAATGGGCAGTGCTTCAGAATCTGGAGCAGAAGTTTTCAAGATAGATTATTATGGAAAGAAGGCGTTCTTAAGGCAAGATCCGCAGCTGCATAGACAATTAACGATTGCTTCTGGTTTTGAAAAAATATATGACCTAGGACCAAGTTGGAGAGCTGAAAAAAGCCACACTACTAAGCATTTATGCGAACATAGAACGATAGCCGCTGAACAAGCATTCATCAATGATGAATCCGACATTATGAGACTTCAAGAAAATGTTATCATCGCTGCCATAAAAAAAATAAATAAAGAATGCAAAGAACAACTTGAGCTACTTGATGTAAAATTAAAAGTCCCAGAAGCGCCATTCCCTGAATTAAGATTCCCAAAAATATATGAAATTCTTGAAAAGGCCGGAAAAGATATTTATGGACAGGACTTAGATGCTGAAGCGGAAAAGATATTATTTGACTATGTCAAGAAGAAATACAACTCAGAATTTTACTTCTTCAATAGATTCCCATTCAAGATAAAGCCATTTTATGTAATGAGAGTTGATGATGACAAGGAATGGGCCAGATCTATAGATTTGAACTTTAATGGTGTAGAGCTTAGCTCTGGCGGACAAAGAGAACATAGATATGAGGTATTAATGTCTCAAGTTAAAGAAAAAGGATTAACTCCTGAAAACATCGAATGGTTCACCAAATTCTTTTCATATGGTGTGTGTCCCCATGGAGGATTTGCCATGGGCATAGAAAGATTGACTAAGCAATTATTAAAATTAGAAAATATCAAAGATACAGTATTATTCCCAAGAGATCCAGATAGATTATTACCTTAAATTAATTCTTAAATTGAAAATATGGAAATCACCAAACAACTGTATGTAAAAAATCGTAAAGAGTGGCGCAAATGGCTTTCTATTAACCACAATAAAGAAAAAGAGATTTGGTTAGTTTATTACAATAAAAAAAGCAATAAAACTAGAATTCCTTATGATGATGCTGTTGAAGAAGCACTATGTTATGGATGGATTGACAGCACAGTAAAAAAGTTGGATCAAGATAGCACTGTTCAAAGATTTACTCCCAGAAATATCAAAAGTTCTTGGTCCGAATTAAACAAAGAAAGATTCAGGAGATTAATTAAGAAAGGTGTAGTAACTAAATATGGTTTAGAAAAAGCAAAATGGGTTAAAGATGATGATAATTCATTGATAATTCCTAAATATATAATCAAGGAGTTAAGTAAAGATCCAGTCGTTCTGGAAAATTTTAATAAATTTCCTTTATATTATAAAAAAATACGTATAAATTACATGAATGGTTACAAAAAGAATTCGAAAGAATTCGAAAAAAGACTTTCTTATTTCATAAAGATGACTAAATTAAATAAAAGATTTGGAATGATGAAATAAAAATTTATTTGACAAAATTCTTAAATTTCTTTTCTACATTATCCCATTTTATATTATTAAAATATGCGTTAAGATAAGTTGCTCTATCTGGACCATAATCATGATAATAAGCATGTTCAAAGACATCCATAGCTATTAATGGAACTGCTCCCCAAACTCCTCCTTGGTTATGACTATCGCCAGTGTAATTATGTAATTTATTATCACTTGGGTCATAAGCAAGTACTACCCAGCCTAATGCGATTTTTCCGCAAGCAATAAAATCTTCCTTCCACTTATCAAAAGATCCAAAGTCTTTGACAATTTGTTTCTCAATATGTAAATGTTCATTAGTTGTTCCATCACCACCAAGCATGTCCCAATAAATTTCATGAAGGATCATACCGTTTGCGTTAAATGTCTCGTGTCTTTTCAAGGCTGCAAATTCTGAATAGTTTGCATTGGCCTTTGACTTATCAACCATCTGCAAGGCTGTTTCAATTTCATTACGCTTATTTACGTAGCCAGCATAATGGATATCGTGATGCCATTTGTTTACCTGTTCGGATATTCCCTTAAGTAGATTATAAGCATAAGGCAAGGGTTTTATTTTGTGTTGTTCAGACAT
Source organism: Candidatus Woesearchaeota archaeon (assembly GCA_964356985.1). Taxonomy (GTDB): domain Archaea; phylum Nanobdellota; class Nanobdellia; order SCGC-AAA011-G17; family JAGVZF01; genus CAYHJT01. Next base: position 2,814 of record CAYHJT010000046.1, on the reverse strand, counting down.
AGAAATTTCCTCCATTTATTTTTTACAAGAATATTAAAAAAGGAAGGAAGGAATATAAAAATGTTTGTTTTAGTGGCTTTGAAGATATCTTCTAGTTTCAATAGATTCATTTAGGTTTTTTATTATTGAAGCATCTTCTTCTGTTCTTTGTACTAAAGAGTCTACAATTCCTTTATAATATTGTAATGAATCTCTATATACTATAGATCCTTTATCAAATCCTATTGCATATGCTGAATCCCTAGTATCAATTAAAACTTGTTGAGAAACATATTCTTTTGGTATTTCTGTTTTTTTGTTGCATGAAGCAAAATATCCTGCACCTACAATTGTAGCGATTATTGTTGCTGGTACAAATAATCTGGGGTATATTCTAATAGTGAGATTTTGCGTATTTGTTTTTTGAACAGACTCTTCTAAACCACCAGGCTTTTTTATAATTCTTTTCTGTTCTCTATCCCATCTTTCCCTTGCTTCAGAACTCATTCCATAAGGTGGATCAGGTAATTTTTCTTCTGTCATTTTAACTTCCTCCCTATAATTGTATTTTCTATAAAAATAAGTAATCAAATATATTTAAATACGTTACTATTTGGGTTTTGAGACCTAAAAGTCGCGCATTTTAGACATCTGTTTTATTATAGCTTGCTCAATAAAATCAGATTCATCTTTGAAGAGTTTAGTTTTCTTAACAACTGCAGTTACGCTTTGAAATAACTGTTTATTTATCTTAATTGACTCATATTCCATGTTAAATCCTCCTTTAATAAAATAAAAAGAAATAGAAAATATATAAAGTTTTAGTATTACTTACGCTTTTTCTTTACAGACATAGATTCCATCATTCCTGGTTCACAAGTGCATGAACCGTGGGAAAATAATGTAATTATACCCCAGACTACGAATAAAAGTCCAAAGAAAACATACCAGCTAGGAATTATCTGCCATATCCCATTAATCAATATTAATATTCCTAATATTAAAGATTTAATACCTGTACATGATCCACATTGCCATTTATGCATTCAAATCACCTCAATACTTTGTAAAATAATGCTGTATTTAAGTATATTTTTTAACTCAATAATGATATCTAAACATATTAATAAAGTTTAAAAACCTTTAAAGCGACTTAATTAATATTGGGGGCATGGTGTAACTCGGCAACATAAACGGCTCCAGAAGCCTTGAAGTTACCGTTAGATTGGGGGTTCAAATCCCTCTGTCCCCATTCATTTTTTTAATTTTTTTATATCAAAAATTAGACTATTTGTAGATTTAGATTTGACATGCCACCTGCATGGGGTGGTCCGCCACAATAATCTTCAACAAGAATGTCTATATTATTAGTTTGTCCAAAATTAAATCCTGCTGTATTGAGCTTTAATGCTGGTATGCACCAGCCATAAGAATCAACATCTTCGCAGCCTCCGCAGTGACTTATTAATTCATCACTTGATTGATAGTGGAATGGATGAGGTGTTGGATTTCCTGGAGTTGCTGTAATTATTTTTCCTGATGTTCCTCCCTGATATTTAAAAGCTCCATTAACATAAATGTACATATTGTCATTTATACAAATTCCATTTGTTTTTAACTGTCCGTCAGAATCATCTATATATTGGGCATTTCCACCTAAATAAAAAGTATATGAAGAAAATACATTATCTATGTATAGAGTATTATGTAGCCAGCCTTGTGCTAATGATGTAGCTGTGATTCCGCAAACAGCACTGAAACCATTTCTGCTTAATATATTTAAATTACTATTACAATTATTTGGAGAAATCCAATATGTTGTACTTAATGGAACCTCATCAGTCAAGGTAATAGGATCTGGTGGAGATTGTGGATTACATGTATTCAAAAAATTACCATTCCTGTTAACCATAGTTATGTTTCCATCTAGATTTATTCTAGATTTCCAAGGACCACCTAATGCCCAAAGAATTCCGCCAGGATGATAAGATCCACCAACCCTTCCTTCTATGGTATGAGTCAAATAACCATTAGCATTAATGTAATTAATCGATGTATCAAATTTATAGCAGGAATTAACTTTTCCTTGACAATAAGTATTATTCATTTTTCCTAATATTACATTCGTTATCTCATCTTGTTTTAAATCAATGTCTAATCCTGAAACTGATCCGCATAGAACACCGCTTTTGCTTATAGATATACTAGTAATTTTTATTGGGGAAGCTTGTGAATTTTGCAAAATTATATAAAAAAGATTCTTAGAATTTGAAATCGCTGCATCTAATCCAGTTATTTTATGTTCTATAGCATGAACGATTAAAGATGATAATTGAAATGTGGGCATACATGTACGAGGATTCATAAATAATGCTAAAGTTCCTATAATAATTAACATTGTAAATATAGCCCACCCATAAGTATAGAGAAATTCTAAAGCAGACTGTCCTTTTTTTACTATAAGATTATTTCTCATCGTTTTTTATTTTTAGATTTTTTAGATTTTTTTTGAGAAACTATCTTAGTGTCTTTATTAGGCGCTTTTTTCACAACTGAATCATTACTTTCTTTGTCTAGAATATTTTGAACAGGGGTTGTTTCTGAAGGTTTATTTGTAATTATTTCTGGAACCTTTTCAGGAGATCCCGTTATGATGCTTTTTCTATGAAGAATGATATCATGCGCGGTTTTTCTCCTAGCCAATTCAAATCTTATGTATACTAAAACAATTACAACAACTAATATTATCAAAATGTATCTATTTGTCTGATTATTTATAAAATCAAAACAGGAAGAAATTCTCGTGAAAATTGTGAACGATGCACCATTAAATAC
>CAYHJT010000045.1:0-7768 GCA_964356985.1 Candidatus Woesearchaeota archaeon | reverse complement strand
TTCTTACTCCAGAATGTTTTAAGTTAGATAGCACAAAGTCAATTATCCTACGGCCAGCTATTGGAACTGCAGGTTTAGCTCTATCTCTAGTCAAAGGTAATAATCTTTTACCTATTCCACCTGCCAATACATATGCTAATGAGTTTATTGCCATTTTTTTATTATTAGTTTGGGAGTGTTTTGGACCGGTTATTGGTTTATAAGCTTTTGCATATTTTGTCCACGATAATCCGCTAAAGCTTTTATTAATGGTCAATTAGACATTTTCATGAAAAAATCAATCCTATTTTTGATGTTTTTAATAACTTTATTTGAGTTTTCTTTTGCCGCTAGCAATCAAGATATTATTGCATTTGATAACATTCTTAGCCCTTTGAACAGATTTTATGATTTAGCTAAATACAGCTCAACGTTAATAGCGTCTTTGTTCTTGGTATTTTCAGGAATATCTTACATTACTGCAGGAAATGACCCTAAGAAAAAATCATCAATAAAAATGAGCATTGCTTACATTCTTATAGGACTAGCTTTAATATGGGCCGCGCCATACATCGTATCTTTAATATCAAAATAAAATTATTTTTGCCGATACTATTTTTGTTAATATTATTTACAAATAATGTTAATTCTATAGATGATTCTAATACTACTTTTATTAATCAAATCTCAAATACAATATCAGCATCTTTTCAAGATGCAATATCAAAGATTTTCTATGTTCCATTAAATAGTTTATTTGGCTTATTTGATAAATTCATGGATTTTAACATTGATATTAATTCATTCAAAGAATCTTGGAATTTGGTTGTTTCTATAATAATACCTTTATTCATAATTTCAATTGCTTACAATGGCTATTACATGATATTCAATAATAATTCTGAATATAAATTGTATAAGTGCAAAAATAATTTAAAGATATCGATAATGTGCCTCATTTTGGTTTCTAGCTCTTTTTTGTTGTATAGTTATTTTCTAGAATTTGTAGATTCTATTAAATCAGTTATTTTTGATAAATCAAATGTTTCAGTTTTACTGAATATAGATATTGGAAATATTCCAGAGAACTTACTTCTTTCTTTGATAATCTTCCTGATATCTTTCCTAACTTTGATATTTTTAATATCTGGATTGTTGATATCCAGTTTTGGAATTTTTATGTTTCCGATAGGGATATTCATGATTTCTATAAGTTCATTAAGACCATATGGCCAATTATTAATAGAATTGTTATTTTTGTCATGTCTTATTCCATTTATTATATTAATGTTCATTTCATTGTTTTCTAAAATTTTATTATTATCAGAATTCAGCAATCATAAATTAATAGCATTAAGCGGGTTGTTTTCTACTATAAATATTTTGATAATAATATTATTCTTTTCAGTAGTATTTAAAAAAAGATAAAAGAAATAAAATTTTATCAGTTGCTACCTAAAATTCTGTTTAATGACTGATATATTTTAGCTCTTCTAGGGTCATTGGCCTTCTGTGCTTTGCTAAATGCTCCCTCATAATCACCGGCTATAGAATAATCTATCATGGCTCTTCTGTCAAGTCCTTTTCTAGAGCTAGATTCACATAGTAATGCAGCTTCAAAGTAATGATCCTGACTTTCTAGTTCTTTAATCCCAAGAATTACATTTGGGTATTTTTCTATCAACTCTCTTTTAGTAAGTCTTACTTCCCCCCTTGTTCGTACTAATTCTATTTTTGTATTATATACATACTGATATTTTTGACTTCTTAACAATCCCATTTGTACCCCAAAAGTTATTGCAGTATCTTGCTCTTTTTCACTTAATTTTTCTATCAACTCAATTAAGCTTTGATTGTCTTGCTTCATTGTATTCAGCCCCCTATACTATTTTCAAAATAGAAAAATTATTTAAACTTAATGTTTTTACGCATGATTATGGAACACCAAAATATAGAAACATTAGAGTCAAAAGTTAAAGCGATTTTTTCAGATAAATCATTAGACATTAAATCATATGATAAAAAGAAAATAGAGTCTGGCCTTAAGGTTATTAGGGATTACAGCGAAGATTCTTATTCACATCATTTAAGGGTAGGTTTGAAAACTAGAATATTAATAGAAAATTCTCAAATGGATTATCAACTAATGAGAAACATTAGAACACCTAGAGACAGGCATGCTTTTAAGAGACTCGGATTTATTGCCGGATTATTGCATGACATTGGAAAGACCAAATTTCCCAAGGGATTTTTTGATAGGGATTTATCTCCTGAAGAAAGAGAAGTTCAAAAACCACATGTTTTGTACTCTTACGATACTGTATTGAAAATGGGCTACCACTTGGCTGCAGAGATGATATTAAGACATCACTTATTTGAAAAAGATCCATATCCTACATCAGATGAAATGCCAAAATTTTCAATAGAGCAATTAAGGGGGGAGTTTGAAGGTCAGGTTACATCAACAGAAATTATACTTAGGGGTGCAGCAAGATATTTATCTCTTGCAGATCACCATGATGCTTGGATTTATAGAAATAATGCTAAGAATAAAAACGGCGGATTAACAAATGATCAGATAAAAGACATCCTAAAAAAAGAATTTCCTCCATTGAGTGATACTATAGAAACAATTTATTCAAAAGAGATGTTTAAAGTATTATAAATAATCAATTATTAATTTTTTAAGCTTATTTCTATCAATCAATTCTATTCTGTTAGATTTGGCTAACTCTTTTGCAGATTCAGTGAAATAGTTGTTTGTTATCACTATGCCTTTATCGGCGTTATAATGTTTCAAGGCAGCGCTTATTTCTTGAACTGATTTGTTGTTTACCTTTTCATTATATCTTTTAGCTTGTATCAAGTATCTTGTGTTAAGCTTCTCCGCGATAATGTCGGCGCCTTGGTCTCTGGATAATTTAGTACTTTTTACAGCATAGCCCATTTTATCAAATAATTGTTTCAAGAAGCTCTCAAATTGATAGCCATTCATGTTATCTATTTCTTCGATAATTATTTTTTTATTGTTTGTTTCTAAAAGGCTCTTTTCAAAAATATTTACTTCTCTAGATTTTGCAGCTTTTTCAATTCCGAGGATTAATCTTCTCTTTTCAAAAATTATATTTTTTTCTTTTAATAATCTGATTAAAAACTGGACATAATCTTCATTGCTATCTTTTTCATAGCCGAAGTCATCTACAAACTTGATTATAAATTCATTGATATTAGAAGAATCTTTAACAATCATCAAATTCTTAAATTTATTATATTTTTTCTCCATTACTTCATTTTGGACAATGCCTTTAAGGTCTTGAATGTTTATGTCAAATTCTTTCGATTCAAGAAGTGTATGCAATTTTATTATTTGTTTTTCATCAACATAATCCAACAATACTTCTCTATTAGATATATTTTCTATGTTTACGTTTTTATCAACGAATTTCTCTACATATTGGTATAAGTCAGCAGAGATTAATTTAGGTTTTATGTCTTTGTTATAAATAATTTCATTATCATAAGAATCATTTGATCTGATTATGATATAAAACACATAGATAAATACAGCGCTGCTAGAAACGAAAAACAGCCCTATAAAATCGGGCTTCTCTTTAGCAAAATAATATAGGATTATGGCAAAAACCGTAAGTGAATATTTAACCGAGAATTTTGACAAAAGCATGTTTTTAGACCTGAAGAAATTATTAATGCTAGGCTGTATAATCAAAGCTATTGTCATAGTTATTAATCCAATTGTTATATAATTCCTAGATAACTCATCCAGCGCTAATATTAACAAATAAAATATAACTACATATAAAAGAAATACTCTCAATGTTTTGAATATTTTTTTCATGTTTTTGTGATTCCCAATAATAAATTTATTATTTAGGGATTATTCCCAATACATAATTTCCATTATAGCTTGCGAATGCCAAGGAGCTTTTAACTTCAGCTAAAAGCAATTCTATTTTTTTATCATGCAGTTCATGAGTTAAATATTCCTCATAAACGAATTTCTTGCTATCATGATTTTTGTTAGTGGTAAATTTAGGATTATCTATATCTCTAATGTTGATGTCGTCTACATTTAAATCCATAAGAAAATCTATTATATCATTGAACATGAGCTGATATGAAAAAAATCTCGGAATTGTTTCAAGGGTTTGAATTTCCAAGTCTAATGTTATGTAAGGTTTGCCCGTATAGGTTGAGCCATTGCTAACCTCTGAAGAATTTAATTTGATCTTGGTTATCCTGCCAGATTTTAATATAGAATCTACCTTGTGATATTCATCTTGAGTAATTCCGCATTGCGGACCTAGCGCTCCTATTCCAATATATACTCTACTTTTTTCTAGAGTTACAAATCTATATGCACTTACTCTACCTTCTAAATTACTGTCACTATTCATTATTATCACGATTATTAGAAATACAAAAAACTTTTAATTGTTTTGATAACCTAATTGAATTTAATAATTTAAAAAATTAAAGGTTTACTACCATGCTTTCTTCACTTAAGCTCTTAGTGAGGTGAAATATTGTCGATAATGATCCTATGATTCTTGTTTCATTCTGGGTTTTTGGATTTGAATTCATTAATAATTTCAATATTCTGTTAGAGACATCATGGAAATTTTTATATTTTAACTGATCATAATTGTACAATAATTCTTCGTAGTCATTCAACAAATAATTCACTGATTTGAATATTATCAATATGTCTGGACTAGTTTTTTTGCCATCGTATAATTGAGCTAGTCTTCTATATTCGTCGCCAATTTCTTCTATTATGCTTATTATCTTATAGTATGAATTTGTGTCTTCAAAATCTGAATGACCTTCTCTGTTGAGTATTCTCAAGAATAGATTTGTGAACCTGTTTACATTGTAATCAGCATGCTCGATTGCTTTCAAGGAATCTTTGTCAGATCTGTTTATCGCATTATATATTGTATTAGACATTTCTATTAACAGTGAAAGAACTTTCTTCAATGTTTCATCTAGGTTATTATTATCGGCTTGTATCAGATCCTTGATCAATATAGATTCTTTGTCTTGCTTTACTATTGCATATCCTATCAAATCACCGATAAACTTTTGTATTTCATTCAATGTTATTTCATCGTCATATATTATAGTGATATTATCGACGCCCTTTCTGTAAGACGTTACAATGTATCTCCATATCAAATCCTTGTCAGCAATGCCTTTCATGTTTATGACATTAGCCAATGGATTTTGATATCCTTTAATTAATAGGTTATTTCCAAATTCTTTAAGTTCTATTTCATCGCCTTTATGTATGCTATTTATTTCAATCCATTTCTTCGGCAAGGAAATCATTGAAGTGCTGTCGGCCATTCTTATTATTTTACGCTTCATCTTTTTTCTCTGTGGATAAATAGAATAATCTTGAATCTACACCATAGAATGTGGCATATTTTGATATGGATCTTGGTCCAGGTTTCTTGGGATTTTTAATTGCTTCATGATATTCTACAGTGCTGTGGCATAATTCTGTTCCTTCTGATAATTTTTCTAAAGTTAATCCATGATTCACTCTAAGGTTTCTTAGTACTTGAGATATATCTGGCCTAACATCGAATGAATGGCCTACTTTTATTGTATCTGCTTTAATAGCAATCAAATCTAACCCAGAGTATTTTTCTACCAATCTTTCAAAATCAGCAATCATTTGAGGTCTTAATCTCGGATTAGCATCTCGATATAGATCTTTGTATCTTTCACTTACTATATCATATAATCGTGTATGCAATTTTTTCATTTATATAATCTCTCAGTTACTATATACTGCAACCTATATGTTATATTTATAAATATTGCGATTTATCTATATACTCTATACTTTCTATAAAAATTATAAACTATATGGAAAATCTTTATAAAACTAAAATGAATTTTATTATTATATGAAAAATACAAGGACAATTCGAGTTGTTCTCGATGATCATGAAAAGGTATCTCTGATGAGATTAATAAAAATTCATGGATTCAAGAGGATAAGTGATTATGCTCGTTATAAGCTTTTTAGCTATGAGGAAAATCTAGAAAAAATAAAATATTTGTATTCAATGATTAATAAAAATGCCGATGAATCATGACATTAGGATTAAAGTAACTTCAAAGCAGTTTGAAGAGATCAAGACTAACGCTGAGTCTCTTGGGCATAAGACAATCAGCTCATATATCAGGAAAAAATTGCTAAGCGAAGATCAAATAGATGTTATGTTGCATAAAATATTTGAAATATTAAATAAAAAGAAATGATTTATTTGCCGTCGCAATTCGGAACATATAAAGTATCACCCATTCTTAGATGGCTGAAATTGAACATTCCATTCTTGTCAGTTCTTGAAGACATCAATCTTTGGTTTTCTGGAGCGTTTCTTATTCTATCATAATAAATATCCAATGGCCAAGTTCCTTCTTCTCTTCCAAAAAATCCAGATATAGTTGTATATGGGTAACCAATTACTACTCTTTCCAATGGTGTGTTTCTTACTTTTACATCTATAGGGTCTTCGGCAAATGCGATTAATCCGTCAAGAATATTGTTTCCAGTATATTCTATGCTATCGATTATTTGTTCTATTCTTCCAAGCTTTTTTGGATTATCTTGAGCAGATGCTTGTGTGTTTCCTACATTAATATATTTTGATATTACTGGAGATAATGCTAATGTAACTATTAATCCAGTTCCAATAACTTTATTTCTTATTTCCATTTTTTAAATCTCCTTTAGAAGTCTAGTTGGTTACAATCAGCCATTTATAAATCTTTCTATTGTAACCCTTATTTAGTAATAACAAAAGCATAATATTTATATACTTAATATGATTATAGTTATATGTCAAATTTATAGATTCAGAGGTGTCAGAAACATGTCAGAAAAAGATACAAAACCGATATTAGAATGCTTTATTGTAGAAGAGTTAGAAGTTTCTACAAATTTACAAGAGATTATAGAAAAAGCAAGAACATTGGGATTTGAAGAGCCCAAACAGATAATAGCTAGAGTATATGTAGATCCCTTTTATGGCAAAAAAATCCTAAGTGATTATGAATTAAATGTTTTAAGAAGATTAGAGGGAGAAATAAAAGCTGTTGATCATTTAGAGAATGGTTCTCCCCAGAATACAGCAATAATTTACCAAGAGCAAAGAGCACTGCCAGGAAGAAATCACCTTGTAGATGTAAATATACTTGCTAGATATATGAAAACCGGTTTGATGGATATAGATCCGGCACAGATTAGATTGTCTTTAAGCAGCTATGATCCATCTGAAGGACGTAAAAAAGTTACATACGATGAATTAATCAGAGCTCATCCAGAAGATGAAAATTTATGGCCTGTTTAGTTTATTTTATAAAATTTGATTTTTATTCTTTATCGAAGAATTCTTTTATATTCTTTAGATTTTTTCCATTTACAATTTCACCTTTAGTCAATCCATCAAGTTCGTGCGGAAACACAATCCATTTGTTAGTTTCATGTATATAAAAATCAGGTTTTAATTGGGTTTTATTGTTGCTTGGCTTGTAATAAACAGTTGCAATTTTTATTTCCGGAGCATTCTTTCTGGATTTTTTATGTATTGTATTAATGACTTCGTTTACGCTCAATCCAGTATCATAGACATCATCTATTATCAGCAGCTTATCGTGAGAATTTACCTTGTTGACAATATAGCTTAGTCCATTTACAGTTATTTTTTTCTTCATAACACCAATGCCTTTGTCGTAAGCAGAAGTCTTTATTGCT
>CAYHJT010000044.1:0-7818 GCA_964356985.1 Candidatus Woesearchaeota archaeon | reverse complement strand
TGACAGGATGCAACATTATATTTTGCTTATCTTAGAGGGTTGCACCAGCGCTTGATAACAGTTAACTTTAAATATATACTACAGAATATAAATCGAAAATGAAGATATTGGCAGCATCAGATATTCATGGAGACCAAATTCTAGCTAAATCATTGGCAGAAAAGGCAGAAAGAGAAAACGTAGATCTAGTAGTACTGTGTGGGGATCTAACTTTTCAAGAGCAAAGCACAGACAATTTAGTTGGCCCATTTATTAAAAAAAACAAAAAAGTATTGTTAATCCCAGGAAATCACGAAACTATTGCAACAGCAGATTTCTTAGCAGAAATGTATGATGCAACGAACTTACATGGTTATTCAATTAGATTTGGAGATATAGGTTTCTTTGGTTGTGGTTCAGCAAATATAGGCTTATTTCAACTTGAAGAAGAAGAAATATTCAATTTACTTAAACAAGGTTATGAAAAAATTAAAGATGTAAAAACAAAAATTATGGTCACTCATGTTCACCCTAAAGATTCAGTGATGGAACATTTCAGTAGTTTTTTTGAAGGAAGTTCCGGCGTTAAAAAAGCCATAGATCACTTTAAACCAAACTTACTTTTATGTGGTCATGTTCATGAAGCTGAAGGTATTGAAGATATGATTGGAAAAACAAAAGTAATAAATGTAGGTAAAAACGGAAAAATAATAGAAATCTAAAATGTCTTATCAATTAATAACTACAGAAAAGCCAACATCAGCCTTGAAAATCGCGACTGCATTAGCAGATTCTAAAGTTTCTAAAAAGGCTATTCATGGCATTTCGTATTACGAAATATCTCATAAAGGCAAGGATATAGTTATAGCATCAGCAGCAGGTCACTTGTTTACATTGGGGGAAAAGAAAAAATCTTCACAATATCCCGTATTTGATATTCATTGGGTTCCATCATACTTAGCTTCAAAAAAGGCAAAGTTCACAAAAAAATTTTATGATGTTCTTATGTCATTAGCAAAAAAAGCAGATTCTCATGTTAATGCATGCGATGTAGACATTGAAGGAGAACTTATATTCAAAAATATATTAGAGCATATCTATCATAAGAAAAACGCTTCTAGAATGTATTATTCAACATTGACAAAAGATGAATTAATTGAATCTTATAAATCTATGAAACCAGAAATAGATCATGGTTTAGCAGAAGCCGGTGAAACAAGGCATATGCTAGATTACTTCTGGGGGATATCAACTTCAAGAGCTCTTACAAATTCGATAAAAATTGCCACCACACGTTACAAATTAATGTCTTCTGGAAGAGTTCAAGGTCCAGCATTAAAGCTCATTATAGATAAAGAACGTGAAATAAGAGCATTTCAACCAGTTCCTTATTGGGAAGTAGAACTTAATGCAAAATCTGATAAAGATAATATAACTGCTTATCATAAAGAAGGCAAGTTCTGGAAAAAAGAAGAAGCAGATTTAGTTATTAATAAGACAAAAAAAGGAAAAGCTATTGTTGAATCAATAGAATCAAAGCAATTTTCACAATTGCCACCTCATCCGTTCGATTTAACAACCTTGCAATTAGAGTCTTATAGAGCCTTAAGGATATCTCCTAAAGAAACTCTAGAAATCGCACAGGCATTGTATTTAGCAGGAATAATATCTTATCCAAGAACAAGTTCTAATCAATTGCCAGTTTCTTTGGGTTATAAAAAAATCATAGAATCCTTGAAGAAAAATAATGACTATAAATTATTGGCAGAATCACTTTTAAAACAAGATAAATTATTTCCAAATAATGGAAAAAAAGTAGATGCGGCACATCCCGCAATTTATCCGACTGGAGAAATACCAACAAAAGGTACAGATAGAGAATTAAAACTTTATGATCTTATTGTTAAAAGAACATTAGCAACATTTGCACCGCAAGCAATAAGAGAAACACAAACAATAACAATTGATGTTAATTCAGAATTATTTTTAGCTTCAGGAACGATAACTAAAGAAAAAGGTTGGCATATTTATTATGAACCTTATGTTCCATATAAGAATGATGAGCTTCCAGTATTGAAAAATAAACAAGAATTAAAAGTTCAATCAATAAATTTGTTAAGTAAAGAAACTCAAGCACCAAAAAGGTATACCCCTGCTTCTATAATAAAAGATTTAGAGAAAAAGAATCTGGGGACAAAAGCGACTCGTTCAGCAGTCATAGACACATTATACCAAAGGTATTACATACAAAATGAATCTATAGAAGCTACAGATTTAGGATTTAAAACTATAGAAACTCTAGAAAAATATTGTCCAGAAATAATTAATGAAAAATTAACAAAACATTTCGAAAAAGAAATGAATATGATTCAAGCTAACAAAAAGCATGAGCAAGAAATTTTAGATGAAGCTCAAACCATTCTCAAGAAAATTTTTCTGAAGTTTAAAGAAAATGAAGTAAATATAGGAAATGCTTTATATGAAGCAAATGTTATAACTGCAAATGAACAAAGTATAGTTGGCCTTTGTGATAAATGTAAAAATAATCTTAGGATAATGTACTCAAAGAAGAATAGACAATATTTCGTAGCATGTTCAAATTATCCATCATGTAAAAACACATTTTCCGTCCCTAGAAATGCTTTAATTAAACCTTCTAAAAATACTTGCAAGGAATGTAATTATCCTACAGTTTTAGTTATAAGAAAAGGCAACAGGCCTTTCGAGTATTGTATAAACAAGAATTGTAAAACAAAAGAACAATATAAAACTAATACTGTTTAATTTTTACGCCCTCATTTATTATTTCAAATACTATAATTTTTATATCTGGCTTCATTATTCTTAATATTCTATTTTGATCATGTTCTAATCTAATCAATAAGTCTGTATAGGCTTCTATAATTGATCCACCGACCATTCTAATTTCATTTGAGGTTATATCCATATAAACTTGATTTGTAATTATTATTGGGCATTCATTAGATATTTCTTTTAATATCCTTAATTGGCTCGATAACATTTTATTTGCCAAATCAGGATGTTTTTTGTATAGACTTCTATAATAATGTCCTATTGAATCTATTATTACTAAAGAAACTTTCCCTAATCTGATAAGATCGCCAAGGTTTTTTATTTGATCCTGTTGTTGTTTGAAACTCTTAACTTTTATAGAAATAATATTATCAAGAGCATTAATACTTTTATCTTGGAGCATTTGTTTAATTCGTTCTACAGAGAAATTTATTTCAGTGTCAATATAAATGACTTTTTTATTATTATTGACTAGATTTAATGCTGCTAATAAACAAAATGTAGTTTTACCGCTTCCAGCAATCCCATAGAAAGTGGTAATACTATTATTATAACCCCCACTAATTAGTTCATCAAAACCATATATTCCAGAACTTACTTTCATGATTACCAAAACCTTTATAATCTTTTTTTAAATTATGGACTTAAATACATTACGAAAATGGAAAAAAAGGAGCTCGTATTAAAAGTAATGGAAGCGCTTCAGGAAGAAGTCTATAAAGGCATAGTAAGAATAGATTCTGAAACTATGCATCTCATAGATGTTCGACCCGGAGATATAGTAGAAATAGAAGGTAATAGAATTACTGTTGGAATCGTTGATAGAGCTTATCCTACAGATATAGGCCAAGCTGTAATAAGGATGGATGGTATCTTAAGAAGAAATGCTCGTACAGGTATCGGTGAATCAGTCAAGGTTCGAAAAGCCGATGTAAAAGAAGCTAAGAGTATTACCTTAGCACCCGCGCAAGAAGGCATCATGATTCAAGCTAATAATCCAGAACTCCTAAAAAGGAGCTTATTGGGTAGAGCAGTCATAAAAGGAGATATAATCGCTCTTGGTGGTACTAGGAGGCGTAGAAGATCATCTACGGATCCTTCTTTTGATGAAATAATAAATGCATTCGAAGAAACATTTGGAAATTTCAGCCTTAGCAATATCAAATTCATTGTAGCAGATGCTAATCCAAAACAAAGCGTCATAATTTCTGAAAATACTCAAGTAAGTATTAATCCTAAAGCAGTTGAAGTAAAGGAAGAAAAAATACCTGAAGTATCTTACGAAGACCTTGGTGGTTTAGAAGAAGAAATAAAAAAGATTCGTGAGATGGTAGAGCTTCCATTAAAACATCCAGAGATATTTACTAGATTAGGAATTGATCCTCCCTCAGGTGTTTTATTGCACGGTCCACCTGGATCAGGTAAAACTTTACTGGCAAAAGCTGTAGCTAATGAATCTCAAGCTAATTTTATCTTAGTTAATGGCCCAGAAATTATGAATAAGTTCTATGGTGAAAGTGAAAAGAAAATTCGTGATATATTTGACGAAGCAGAACAAAAAGCTCCATCTATAATATTTGTAGATGAAATCGATGCTATCGCATCAAAAAGAGAAGATACTCATGGCGAAGTTGAACGTAGAGTAGTCGCCCAATTATTAACAATGATGGATGGTCTTAAAACCAGAAAGCATGTTGTAGTTATTGGAGCAACTAACAGACCAAATTCTTTAGATCCAGCATTAAGACGCCCCGGAAGATTTGATCGGGAAATAACTATTGGTGTTCCAAATAAGAAAGGTCGTTTAGAAATATTAAAAATTCATTCCAGAAACATGCCTTTATCAGAAGATGTAAATATTGAAAAATTAGCAGAAATTACTCATGGTTTCGTTGGAGCAGATATTTCAGCATTAACCAAAGAAGCAGCTATGAATGTTCTTAGAAGAATACTTCCAGATATTAATTTAAGAGAAGCTCAACCTATTCCAAATGAAATGCTCGAAAAATTAAGAGTTGCTGAACAAGATTTTAAAGAAGCACTCAAGATAGTAAGACCAAGCGCATTAAGAGAAGTATTGATTGAAAATCCAAACGTTCATTGGAATGATGTTGGTGGATTAGATTCATTAAAAGCAACATTGAAAGAAACAATTGAATGGCCAATGAAATATAAAGATGAATTTACCAAATTAGGAATAAAACCTTCAAAAGGAATTTTATTATACGGTCCTCCTGGAACAGGTAAAACATTATTGGCAAAAGCAATCGCCACAGAATCTCAAGCTAATTTCATTTCTGTTAAAGGGCCTTCTTTGATAAATATGTATTTAGGAGAATCTGAAAAAGGAATTAGAAAGATATTTGAGAAAGCGCGTCAATCTGCGCCAACAGTAATATTTTTTGATGAAATAGATTCTGTGGCCCCTAGAAGAAACACGGGTAGTAAAACTTCAGAAAGAATGGTAAACATGTTACTTTCAGAAATGGATGGTTTAGAAAAGATGAGTGAAGTAATAGTAATCGCTGCAACTAATCGTCCAGATATTTTAGATCCGGCATTATTAAGACCCGGAAGATTTGATAGAATAATTTCAGTTCCAATCCCAGAAAAGAAATCCAGACTAGAAATTATAAAAGTTCACATATCAAAAATGGCTATAGCTAATGATGTTAATATAGAATTAATATCAGAAAAAACAGAAAACTTTTCTGGCGCAGATATAGAATCTTTATGCAGAGAAGCAGGACTAGTTGCTTTACGTAGATATATAACAGAAAAAGATGCTCCAGAGATTATAGGAAAATTAGATTCAAAAAACAAAAAAATACATTCAAAAAAACCAAAATCCGAAAATAAATTAGAAATAATCTCTTTAGATTTTGAAGCCGCATTAAAGAAAATAAAACCTTCTATATCTGCAGAAGAACTTAAAAAATATCATGAAGTTGAAGAAGAGTATATTCGGTTTGCAAAAAATGCAAATATAAAACAATCTCCCCAAACTTATTTTGGTTAATTTATTAATTTTAATTTACCTGGAGAAATTTGGAATATTTCACCTTCTTTTATCAGTTCTTCTATTATTCTATTTGTTTCATATTCATTAATTTTAGAATTGCTTATTACATTAAGCATATCAGCACCATCTTCAGTATCATATTTATCAACTAATCCAAGGATTGTCTGTCTTTGAGATTCTATGGGTATTGGTGGACTATAATCTATTTTTTCTTCAATTACTTTTAGTGAATTAGGATCTTCAATTTCAATCCCCTTTTTGTAAGATTCATTTACTTTAAGTTCTCCATATAGTTTTTCCATTTCAGTTTTTCTTACCAGAGCCCATTCGTAAGGGATTCTTTTTACAATTTCAGGAGTGATATATCTCTCTTCATTAAATTCACGAACTCTGCCTATAATCATTACAATGTCTCCAATATCAACATTTTCTAGAATTCTGGTATCTTCTCTCCAGGATTTTATTCTTATAGATTCAGTGCCATCATCTAGAGTTATAGAAACATAAGTGTTATCTTGATTCTTATTTTTCATTACAATATTGGCAATAACGTTTACTCTGCTAATTCTATTGCCATTAAAAACAATATAATTAGGATCCCATTCCCCAATATCTTTAATATACTGACTATTCTTTATTTCATGTATTCTCAGTTTGAATGCTGTTTGTCTCGCTGCTACCATTTTATATCTTTTGTATAAATCCACGTTTTGGTTCAAATATATCACCAGCACGCTTCATATTTTCAATTAATTCCTCTACTTTTTCTTCTTCTATTCCTTTCTTAACTGCTTCTATTACAAGCTCCTCAAGAGGAATTGTCTTTCCAAGACGATTCTCTAATTCATTTATTGCCTCTTTAAGAATTAATATTCTATTTCTTGTGGTTGTAGTTATTCCTGTAGATATTTTGTCAATATCTATTTTTCCAGTTTCTCTATCTACTCCAACTTGCATCAAGCAATATTCTAATAATCTTATTGCCCTTTGAGCATCTTTTTTAGTTATTTTATCACTTAGTCTTATCTTAGCACTTGCTTCACTTAATCTAACTAAAGCTTCTAATTGTCTTGCAGTAATAGGTATTCTTTTCATACCACCTTCATCAGAATTTCCCTCGTTTCTTAAATCAACATAAAAATTAGTGATTTCTTTTACCGCTGCTTCACTTAAGAATGGTTTATATGTTTGTCTTGCATAAGAAATATATTTTTTTAATATATTAATTGGAATTGCTGGAGCTATCGTTGGAGAATTTTGATGTACTGCTAAAACATGTTTAGCTATTTTTTCATCTTTTTCTCTGTTAGGTAAATCTTTGACTGCAAATATTAAATCAAATCTATTAATCAATGTAGGTGGTAAATCTATCTGGGCTGCTAATGGGGTATAGGGATCAAAACGTCCCATCTTAGGATTAGCTGCCGCTAAGATAGTTGTTTCTGCTCTTAATGTAGCTTGGATATTCGCTTTAGATATAGTTACAGTTTGCTGTTCCATTGCTTCATGTAACGCACTTCTATCATCAGGACTCATTTTATCTAATTCATCAATTACAGCTATTCCTTTGTTTGCTAAAACCATTGCTCCAGCTTCTAAAGCCCAACCCCTTAAGAATTCATCTTTGACTACGCTAGCCGTGATTCCCGCACCGCTTGCGCCCCTTCCAGAAATAAATCTAGCTTTTGGCGCAGCTTTCGCAATAAATTGAAGTGTTTGGCTTTTTCCACTTCCAGGATCGCCCACCAATAAAATATGAATATCTCCTCTATTCCTAGTTCCATCCTCTTTTACTTTTCTTACTCCACCAAACATCTGCAGTGCGAGAGCTTCTTTAATATCTCCAAAACCATATATTGTTGGAGCAATAGAATCTCGCAATTTTTCAAATACATCATCACTTTCAGCAAGCTTCCTAATTTTTTCGATTTCTTCAGGAAGTATTTCGATTTCTTCATAGATTTCATCTATCGGCTCAATAAAATTAGATTCAACAATCAAAT
>CAYHJT010000043.1:0-7818 GCA_964356985.1 Candidatus Woesearchaeota archaeon | reverse complement strand
GGAAAAACTTTGAATGCTTGCTGTAAAATAATAAAAAATCTAATATTATGACTATTAATCCGAATGAAATTCCAACATAATGCTTTATTTTCATTTCCATTTTTAAAACTCTGATTTTGTTAAATTTAGGAATACTATAAATAATATATTAACTAAAGGCAGCACAAAATATGTTCCGACTAAAGATATTGTGGATATGCTAACAGATCCTATAGTCGGCGATATTTTTTCCAAGATAGCCAATGTCACTAAAAATAATAATGGTGCGGCAATCAATATTCCGGTATACATATCTGAATATGTGCTTAATTTCGCGCTGTATCTTTCTTGGTCCAATCTATATTGCGTTAGAGTATCGCTTGACTTGTCTTTCAAGTAGCTTTTGATGTCTCCGCCAGTTTCTATTGTTGATACAATGCCATTCAATAATTCCTTGAATTCATATGAAGGTGTTGTTGCAGCAACCGATCTTAGCGCCGTGGTTAAGCTATACCCAAATAAATTCACGTAGTTCAAGATTTTCTTTAATTCTGGATCCAGATATTTGTATTCTTTAGAATCCAGTAGTAATTTAAACATGGATATTGGCTGTGCGCCAGATTCTGCTATTGCAGACATATGCACTGTAGCAAATACCAAATCATACTTTATCTTATTGCTTCGATCATTTACCAGGCTTTTAGGATAGTAATATGAAATAAATAAAGTGGCAATCATCCCAAAGAATCCTATAAGAAGTGCTAGTGGAAATTGAGTGAATAGCATTGCTATCAATGTAATTATGGGAAAAGAAATCGCTGTCGAGAATAATATAATACTTATGTAAGTCTTGGAGAATAATTTTATATCGCTTAGTCTCAAATCAGCATATAGCCCCTTGAAAAAATTGTCATATTTTGTCGTTAAGTAAAAAGTCAGGTTTCCCATTACTTGGTTTGATAGCTTGGCATAGAAGTTGGATCCATAAACAGAGTATTCCTTGGGCTTTACTGAAAAATTTTCTCTGGATTTTTTTATTTTTTCAGAATATTTCTTGAGAGATTTCCTTTCTAACTCGTTTAATGGCTTTGGATTGTCTACTTTCTTTTGAACGCTTTTTTCTTGATTCGTTGGAATTTGCATTTTACTTTATGATCTTGAATTTTTTCAATACAGAAAGTGGATCTTTATAATACTCATTTATTGCTTTTCTTACTTCTTTGAAATCAGTTATGTTGTTATTGTACATGTTAATCAAAACCTGAGTTCTAAAATTGAATTCATTAGTTAAATCTTTTGAGCTGACACCAAATCTCGTTACAATCTTGTTGAACACAAAGCTATCTGGATTGAAAATATAAATGTCTTTTGTGGGGTTCCATATGAATGGCCTGTTGAAATTTGCAGCACCATTGTCTTGTACTTTAATTATTTCATCAACTTCATTTATTCTTCTTGCTTCCTCTCCGCGAATCTTTCCGTGGGACATTACAACTACTACATCCATGGATTCCACTAATGATGCAGATAGGCTAATTGGCGGCGTTTGCAAACGCTGTATCATTGTATCGACAGAATTAGCGTGCATCGTTCCCATGCTCGAATGACCAGATGCCATTCCCTGGAATAATACGTATGCCTCTTTTCCACGAACTTCTCCGACAATTACATAATCAGGATTCTGACGGAAGCTTTCCTTCAATAGATCAAACAAGCTGACCTCTCCGTATTTTTGTCCTACGAGATTTGCTAATCCGACCCCCTCTCTCGCAACACTAGGTAGCCAATTTTCATGCTCTAAGTTTAATTCTCTAGTATTATGTAAGAATATATTGTTGCATAAGAAGTTCTCGTAATTTGGAATGCTTAAATCAAATACTTCAACTTCATCGGAGCTAATTTTTGTTATAGAAATAACTTTATCCCATAAAATATCATTATGAGATATATCATTAAATTCTGAGCCAATCGGAGCTAATTTTTGTAGATAATTTCTGCCCATATTTTGTTTTCCTTCTAAATACAATTTTGACCATGCTAATTTCCCATCAATTAACTTATTTAATTCTCTTAATTTGTTAACACTTAATGGGATTATATCAGACACGGTATGATTAGCTTTTTTAGTTAAATATGATAGTTTTTTGTTTTTTGTTTTTTGCAAAAATCCTATTTCTTTGAATTTTTCTAGATTTTCATTTGAAGAAATTAAAAGACTAATACATCTATCTTTTCTATTGAAATCATTGATTCTAGAAATTATCTCAAATCTCAAAAATAATGATTGTAAATCTTGGAGTAATTCATAACTTTGTGAAGAACAAGAGACTTCCCATTTTTTTACGGTGCCATCTGCACTAAAATAACCACATATAAAATGTTTTAATTGATTATTTGATAAATTAAAGATAAGATCTGGTATTTGTTTAGTATCAGAATAACCATCTAATTTTATAACTTTTTTCATAAATTTGTAGAATATAGTACTATGAATTCTTAAAGAAACTCCACCATCAGACATTTCTGAAAAATTTGCATCAATATACTTAGCTATTTTTTTGACTATTGTTCTACATTCAATATCTATATTAGAAATTATAACCGAATTTTTGTTATAGTTATCATAACTACCATCACCTAACCACAATCCGCAATATTCGAGAAATTCATCACTTATTTGAAATATTAAAGGTATGGATGAAGTATTTTTACTTTTTATCCTTAATTTTTTGAGTTCATTATAAGAAAAGGTAAAATTTAATTTCAAAAATTCATTTATTTTTATTAAATTATGTTTTTTCCACCAATTATATCTGCTTTTAGCTACATTTAGGCCTGTATAATTATATTTTTCAAATATCTTTTTAATTGGTCCCCCACATAAAAAATCATCTTTGAATTCTTTAAGATGCTCAAAAAGATTCAATTCTTTTATTGTAGTACCATTTATTGGCAATTTTCTAGGAACACAAATAAATGATTTTCCTTCTTTTAAATCGGTAGGTTTAACTTCAATCAATCCATTATCTGATAAAGTGAACAAAGAATGATCTTTTGTAACTTTTATTTTCCTACCTGTAGATGTTTTTACTTCGTAAATGTCTTTTTTTACTATATGTTTTATATAATTTGAAGGCTTTACGAATATAATTTTTCCTTCCTTATTTAAGGTTAATACTTCTGCATCTATTTTAGCGTCAACAAAATCTTTAATTTTAACAGTTTTTACATCATTCTCTTGTTTTATTATTATTCTAGAATCTCCTGTCACACTATCTTCGATAGATACGATTCTAGCTTGAGGAGGTATAAAAAAAGTTAATGCATTCAACAAGGTGGTTTTTCCGGAGCCAGTGCCTCCGATGATCATTACATTCATTCCATATTCCATTAGTAACCAAAGATAGGCAAATATCTGTGGAGTTGCTGTCTTGTTCTGCAATAATTTTATAGGTGTCCATGGAATTTTTGTGAATTTTCTTATTGTAAATGTAGGTCCTCTAGATGAAATGTCTGAGGTGAATGTTGCATTGACTCTCGATCCGTCTGGCAAAGCGGCATCTAGCAAGGGGTTTGCATAAGAAATGTACTGGCCAGATTTTTGTGCCAATTTCTCTACAAAGGAAGTTAATTTTTCTAAATCAATATAAGTGATGTTAGTCCTTAAATTCCTGTATTTTCTATGTACAATATAGATTGGAAAATTGACTCCGTTGCATTCTATATCTTCTATGAAATAATCATTCAAGAAAGGCTCTATATTATTCAATCCGACAAAATCTCTGTATATATAATACATTATCTTGAGATAAGAATCTTTAGATAGCTCAATTCTTAATTCATCCAACAATACTTTAAGATTCTTCTCAAGATATTGAATGATTGCGTCTTGGGATTTTACTGCTATGAAACTTATGTTGATCAGTTCTTTTATTCCATCTTCAAGGATGTCAAGTATTTTTTTCTGCTCTTCATTCAATACTGGTTCTTCGACAAAATAAACCAATTCCTTGTTTTCAATGTCCCAGAATATATGCGCGTATGCATACGGGGGTATCAATGGATAGCGGATATTTATTTTTTCTTTCTCAAGGACATCTAGAAATCTAGGAATCTGAATGTTTGTGTCTATGCTGAAGGTTGGTGTTTCTTCAACAGAATTTGTATCTTTTTTTGCCATATTTATTCTCTATAGAAATGTTTCAAATTGCTTATATAACTTTTGCTAACTATTAGATAGGTGTAATAGTTATAACTGTTTTCGATGAACCTTGTGATCCAGAGTTCATAATTATTAGATTATTAGCGCCAGTAAACTGATTATTTGAAGTGGTTAATTTCAAGTCTAATATTCCAGAATAATTCAATTGAAATGTTGATAGGTAAGATTTAGTATCTGTGCCTTGCTGAGTTAACAACTGAAGATTTCCCTTATTAATCAATATATCAGGCTCAGATAATAGCGCAGTTGTCTCAAATTGCCATCTTATAATTTCATTTGCATCATCAACAATAAGATTTCCTTTTTTTACTTCAAATTGAAAAGGCCTCTTAGATCCAACACCTTCTGAATAGACTGCGCGAATATCTCTGTCCAATGTAGACATTAAATTTTCTGTGTCAATAGCAACATTTTTATCGCGTATTTTGTTTACTGCTGGCAAGCCAACAGCTAGAATTATTGACAAAAGGATAACACCTAAACCAATGTAAAGTACTGCGCTTATCCAAATATCTCCTTTATTATTGATCATTTGAAAATAGAAAAAATTAAGGGTTTAAGACTAGCTTACCGCCGTTTGTAGCTGATAATACTGTAGTCTTTTGCTCTTGGCAAATTATAGGACATGTAGATCCATCTGAGATTTGTTGTATGAATCCCGGAATTACATGCACTGCTTTAATATCTGCTATAGGAATAATAGTAGTTCCAAAACTTATACCTGTACTAGCTAAATCAAGACTGTCTCCGGGAATTAATGGGTTAGCTAAATTTATGGGTTGAGTTTTTATTGTTCCATCTGTCTTCTCAATCTGAACAGCAAAAGTTGTTATTGATTTAGAAGAAACCCCATTATTGACTATAAGTTGTGTGATTGAATTACTCGCGCCAGTAAATGCGACATTTCCTAATGTGATTGCCATGTTAGATGTGCATGCAATTCTTCCCTGTGATTCACAGCCAGTTTGAGTTTGAATGCTTTTGAATAATTGTCCGCCCCATTGAAATACTAAAGCAGCCAATACAATTGTAAAACCGATTAATAGAACAGTAGCGATTAATGGCGAAATACCTCTCTTATTATTTATCAAAACAACACACCTCCGTTAATATCAAATATGTTTTGTGATTTTTATATTTAAACTTTTCTTTTTACTAGCAAGGTTTTATGTTAGTTGATTCTTGCTTTTTCTGCAAGCACGCACTATCAAGTCCTTGTATATTTACAACTGGAATTATGCTTACTTTTTTGACCGCGCCAATTTTTATTGTATTCATGTAAGCGCTTATTTCTTTAGTTTGAGTCTTAGCTATAGAAGTTCCTACATTTATCGTATCTATTTTTGAGCTGTCTCCTGTCAATGTAATCTTGAAATTATTTATGTCAGCGCCTTTGTTCTCAATCTTTACAATTATGTTATCATCACTAATGCAAACACTTTTTATATTATAATTAATTTGAGATGAACAAATTATCTCGCCGTTGCCTTGGGCAGAAATTTTTGCTGTTCTTTCATTTACAATATTGCCGTACCACATCCAGATCAATATAGCTATTGCAATTGCAAATCCGATTAATAGAACTGTAGCGATTAATGGCGAAATACCTTTTTTATTTTGTATCAAAAATCACGCACCTCTTTATTATGATAAAATATTATATTTCTTAATAAATGTTTCTAATCAGCTACATGTGATCGCAGAAGATGTTCTAACATCTCCAATAACGCTTATTTCTAAAAAAATGTCATCTATAGATGGGCTAGGAATAAATGAATCTATGTTTGCTGTAAAATCTGTATATTGGCCTGCAGGAATTGACATAGGAGTGATTATAACCGGTGTTAATGCTGTAGAATTATATATATTTAATTGAGGGCTTGCCATATAATCTCTTGCGGCATTGTTTGTGACTCTAAAGCTTACATTATATGGCCCATTGCATGTTGTAACAGTTGGAAAAACTACGTTTGATAGGCTAAAGCTAGTTACTAAATTTGAGCATAAAGAGTTCATGTTCACATTGCCTAAAGATAATTTTCTGTCGCTGCATGCAATATCTTTTTGTCCATCTTCATTGCTTACAGTGATCCAGGGTATCACATTAAAGTCTAATGCATTATCATTGGTATCTACTCTTGGATTATTTGGGCAAATAACTATTTCTGTAGAATTTGTAGTAATATCTGAGCTCAAATCAAAGCTATAGTTGAGCATTCTTCCAGGAGCTAAAGGAGGTTCATTAAATACCACGCAAGAAGCTGTTGGAAATAATTCAGTAGTTCTTGTAAATGTCATTGTTGTGATATTATAGCTTCCTGAATTGGTTATGTTTAAATTCAATCTAGATCCGTCTCTGCAGGAACTTATTAGTTTCAATGCCACATTATCGCAATAAATGGAATTGTCTGTATTATCGATATTTATGTTTCTGGCAAAATTTGTTGCCCAAAAATATACCATTGATCCAATAGATATGGTCATGCCTACTAGCAATATCCAAGATATTAATGGCGAAACCCCTTTATTTTTCATTTTAGATTGTTACAGGAAACTTTCCTGACCCTGATGTTTGAAATACTTGAACTGTGTTGCCGTTTTTTGATGTTATTAATACATTAATTCCCGGGCCTTGGCTAGTTAAGTCAAAGTTATGCAATGTTCCTCCGAGGTTTAATATAACTTTATTGGTATTTAGATTGACTGAGCTAAAAGAATCCCCAAAATTCTTAATCTGCAAAGGAACTTGTTGCACAAAATCTTGGCCTGCAACTTTTAGATTAATATTATTGATAGTGTCTTGGCTTGATCCTAATAAAGATACGGTTGAGCCTCCTGTCTCAGTCTCAACTTGGGTTGAGCTAAATGCATAGGATTTAACTGTAACATTCGTTCCATTATTGTAAATATAAATTAATTCCAAGCTAGGATTTCTTTTTCTTATTATTTCCAAAAAGTTAGAAGAATAATCATTCAACACAATATCGACATTTTTATTGCCATAGATTGCATAATTAGCTACTTTAGGGCTTTCTTGTACATAATTGTTCGAGATATCATTGAAATCCTGTATCAAAAAAGATTCTTTTACATTATTTTGAGGTATAGTGATAGCAAAAAAAGATATTGAGATTACTACAGCTAGTATCAAGTAAAACTGGCCTCTTTTATTCATAAAAATTGTAGAATCTAACTTATAATATAAATCTTTTCATAAAATTAGAATTGGTTTAACCCTAGCAAAGTCTTCTTGCGAAGACCTTGCTGGGGAAAAAGAGGTGATGAAAAATGAAAATATTTCCTCTATTTAAATCTTTCGCATGCAATCATTTTATAGTAGTTACACAAGATTAGGAATATTTATATATAAAATTTGTATTTTTACCTGTATGCAAGATCAAATATTGGATATGCTTCTAAAAGAGGATGAAATAACCTGGCAGACAATCCTTTATGACCTAGTCAAATCCGAAAAGATGAATCCTTGGGATATCGACGTTTCATTGTTATCGCAGCGTTATCTAGGAACTATAAGAAAGCTTCAGGAAACTAATTTTTTCATTTCTGGAAAGGTAATCTTGGCTTCCGCAATATTGTTAAAAATCAAATCTGAGATC
>CAYHJT010000042.1:0-8001 GCA_964356985.1 Candidatus Woesearchaeota archaeon | reverse complement strand
AGCTTAGCACATCAAATTGCTGTTATGGTTCAATTACCTAAAGAAAAAGGTGGTGCTGAAGGAATGGCGGTTTGGTTAGACTCTGAAAGCACATTCAGACCAGAAAGAATAAACTCAATCGCTAAAGCTAATGGTATAGATCCTTTAGAAGCTTTAAGGAATATAAAAGTAGCTAGATGTTTTAATAGCGACCATCAAGTATTATTGGCTGAAAAAGTAGAGGATTTGATGACTAAAGAAAACCTTCCAATAAAATTAATCATTGTAGACTCTTTAATGAGCCATTTTAGGGCAGATTTTGCTGGAAGGGGCCAATTAGCAGACAGACAACAAAAGATTAACAAACATATGCATACCTTGCTTAGATTAGCGCCAACATACAATGTAGCTATTTACGTTACTAATCAAGTTATGGCAAAACCAGACACTTTTTTTGGAGATCCAACAGCACCCATTGGCGGAAATATTGTTGGACATAATAGCACTTATAGAGTTTACTTGAGAAAAGGCAAGAAAGGAACAAGAGTTGCTAAATTAATAGATGCCCCCCATTTACCTGATTCAGAAGCAATATTTGCGGTTACTGAAGAAGGAATAAAGGACGCATAGATATCTATTTAAGTTAGTTTTTCTTTTTTTTATTTTATGAAAATTCTTTTTGTAGTCACAGGCATAGGTCTAGGACATGCTACAAGGATAGATGCTATAATAAATCAATTAAAATTAAAAGACAAAAAACTAGAAGTGGAATTAGCTTGTTATAAAAGCTCATACGAATATTTCTCAAGAAAAAACCTAAAGACTATAAAACTTAATGGATCCAATTATTCATCTAAAACTTTTAATATTAATATATTCAATATAGTTAGATTAAATTTAAAGTTTCCACTGAACTTTAGAAGAGATTTAAAATTAATTACTGATGAAATTAAACAATTTAATCCAGAATATGTTGTAGTTGATTGGGATGTTATAGGATTAATCGCCGCAGCTAGAACTAAGAAAAAATCTATTCTTATTTTTAATTATGACCCCTATAGCTTGGAAAATTTCATTAAGAAATTTAAAATGAATGGGGCTAAGAAAATACAAAATAAATTCATAGAATCCATATATAGAATTGCAGAAAATAAGTCAGATGCAATTTTTATACCTGGATTGAAAAAGCAAACTAAAGGCAAATATTATTTTATTGACTTTATAATAAGAGATATACCCGAAAATATTGAAGATGAAGAAAAATTAATGAATAAATTAAAACTAAAGAAAAAACCCATTTTAGTGATGCTTGGTGGATCCAATTTTGGATATTCTTTATTGGATAAAATGAAAGAAGTTATGTTAAAAATTAAAGATGAGGATTTTATTATATTTGGATATGAAAAAGATTTTAATATTAAAAACATTACTTGTTATAAATTCAAAGAAAATTACCTAGAATATCTCAAAGTATCAAAAGGAGTTATAATGATGGCAGGACATTCTAGCTTTGCTGAAGCAGCAATATTCAAGAAGCCTTGCTTAGTTTTTCCTATAAGAAATCATGTTGAGCAAATGCTAAATGCATATACTATAGAAAATACAGGAATAGGTATTGTTAGATATCTAGATTCTATCAATAAAGATTCTTTAAACAAAGATATAATCAACTTTTTAAATAATCTAGAAAGACTTCAATCAAAAGCAGATAAATTAAAAGTAAAATCCGATGGAGCTAATCAAGTTGCGGATTTTTTACTTAAGAAATCAAAATAACAAATAATCAACGCTCCTGCCGGGATTTGAACCCGGGTCACAACCTAGCTGCTAAATACAACCGCAGGGTTGCATCTTCTTTGGGCTATAAGCTATCCAAGCTAGACTACAGGAGCATTAAAAAACACTTTCAAAACCTTTATAAACATTTGTTTAAACTTTCACATGAAAATGAAAAATAAAATAAAATGTGTATCATGTAAAATAGACATAATAAATTCTACAGGAGCAGTTAAGTTCATATGCCCTAGTTGTGGAAAGGAAGAAATAGTAAGATGCACTCATTGTAGAGAAATAGCTGCTAGATATAAATGTCCTAAATGCGGATTTTCTGGGCCTAATTAATATGGCAAAGGTCATCATAACTTTAAAGATAATGCCAGAAAGCCCCGATTCTAACCTTAAACATATAGAAGAAAAAGCAACAAAATTAATTAAAGCATTTGGCGGAGATGTTGGGAAAGTTGAAATAGAGCCTATAGCTTTTGGATTAAAAGCAATAAAACTAATATTTATATCTGATGAAAATAAAGGTGGGACTGAAGACCTTGAAGCTAAAATTTCTGATTTAGATGAAGTCAATTCAGTAGAAGCAATTGATGTTAGAAGAGCTATTGGTTAAATTTATTAATCTTTAGAATCTTATTTTTACTATGAAAGAATTACCCCCAGAAAAAATCAAAGAACTAAATGAAATCTTAAGATTACCTCAAAATATTCAGCAACCAAAATTACAAGAATTCTTAAGTACATTGAGTGAAGATGAAATTGAATATCTAAGACAAAAACAAGAGCAAACATGTCCTTTCTGTAGCATAATTTTTGGAGACATACAATCAAATAAAATTTACGAAGACAAAAAGATATTAGCCATCTTAGATATTAATCCAGGAAACCAAGGACATTTTATTGTTTTCCCTAAAGAACATGTAAAAACTTCTTTTGAAATGAAACAAGAAGATTTCATGTATTTGATGAATATAACCAATTTATTATCAAATAAAATGTCTATTTTGTTAAAATCTGATGGATTTAACATAATCATTTCTAATGGGGCAAATGCTGGACAAAGATCTGAACATTTTTTAGTGCATTGCATTCCTAGATTTAAAGATGATAGCATAAATTTTACTTGGAAATCTAAAAATATTAATGAAGAAATTAATCAAAAAATCATTAAAGAATTTAATAATTTAATGATACAAGAAGAAAAACAAAAAAATAACAATGGTGCTAATGAAGAATATTATTATGAAGAAGAAAGAATTCCTTAAATTATGATAAATATCAAATTACCTAATATTAAAGTTAATATATATGCAATTAACAATGAAGGAACAAAAGGTATTCCTTCTTTTACTGTAACCAATTTAGACTTTCCATATGATTTCTTTAACAATATTATATCTTCAAGAGATATCCCCGTATTTTTAGGCTTATAAATATTCGACTTACTTATTTTTATATTACCTATAACCCAATCTCCTTCCGTTAATTTTTCAACTGGAACTTTTTTAAACATGCAAGACCTTTCAACCGATTTTATCAATAGAGATAAATAAATCATTATAAATACCATAAATCCTAAAAAAACAAAAA
Source organism: Candidatus Woesearchaeota archaeon (assembly GCA_964356985.1). Taxonomy (GTDB): domain Archaea; phylum Nanobdellota; class Nanobdellia; order SCGC-AAA011-G17; family JAGVZF01; genus CAYHJT01. Next base: position 4,647 of record CAYHJT010000042.1, on the reverse strand, counting down.
AATATCTTAATTCATTATCAATTAAAAAAGATAATAAAACTACAACTAAAGATAAAATTGTCACTATAATCCTATAATATTTGGATTGATGCATCTCTTTTTTAAATTCTTTTGAAAATAAACCATAATTTTTTATAGCCAAATAAAGGCTCCAAAATATTCCATACACTGCCCCGACTATTAATATGTTTATAATAAATATAAATATCAAAGAGAGATTACCAATATTAGGAGATAAAAAATTCAAAAGCTCTTTTGGATAATTTGATAATATTATTCCTAAACCCATCAATAATTTAGCATCTCCACCACCCCATTGTTTTGAATAATACAATAAACTACCTATTCCAAAACAAACTATGAATCCCATTAATGGAGGCATTAACAAGGTTATATCTTTTTTATAAATTGAATATATAATATAATAAATTGAACTAATAATTATAAGACTGTAACTTACCCAATCTGGAACCTCTCTCGTTTTTATGTCACTTATAGAAGCAAAAATTAACCAAATTAATGTTATAAAAGATAAAATTAACAAGATTTCCATGGAATTTATAAAATAATCTTGTATATAATCATTATGGAAAGTTTTAAATAAATATTTATAAGTTTAATACAAATGATTACTGACAGAGATATAATTAAAATAGCAAATGAAGTCTATGGCGAATTTTTAACCAACTTCTTAATCGATTGCAACATTGAATCTATTTCTATGAACAAATATATAGCTATTGCTGAGAAAAATAGAGATATTCAAGTATTAATAGATTCTAATGTCATTAAAAATATTAAAGACATATTTGTACCGGTTATTGTTAATCATGGAGAAAAAACCAGAATAATCTTTTGTGGAGCAATAGTATCTAAAATACTAAAAGGCTTTTCAAAAGAAAAACAAAAAATTTTTATAAAAGCATTAACTTTACATGAATTATATCATATAGTAAACGGTGTAGAAAAACGAGATTTAAATCAATATAATTTCATAAGATCTGATAAAAGAGCTTATCAAGAATTTAAGGATGATTACCCAGATTTTGCAAAACTATTAGAAGAAGCAAAGAAAAGATTTAAAATAAAATCATAATTTAGTAAGTTTTAAATATGAACTAATAAACATGTGTCAAAGATGAAAAAAGGGCAAGGCGGAGCAACTTCAATTACAGTACTTCTTATTTTATTAGCTTTGTTTATAGTGTTATATGTTTTATTATTACCCCCTGCAGATAGACAAGCTTTATTGTATCCTAATGAAACTAATAACAATCAAAATAATGTAAATGGAATAGACACTCAGACTGGTGGAAAAATACTTTTGTATGAAGTTCCAGGAACATTAACAACTACAACTAATGATTTAATAACCCATAATTTAGACCCAGTAGATTTATTTATCAAAGAAGAACCTCAAATTATAAAGCTCAGTAATTCTATGCAAATAGAAAGAAGCTATTTTAGTAATCAAGACCAATTATTAACATTTAATATTGATAAATTAAATAATATAAAAACCGCATTATTAACATTTACCGTTACAGATGCTAGCGGACAATTAATAATTGAACTTAATGGTGAAAAAATATACCAAAATAAAGTTAGAAAGGGACAACAAGAAACTGCGAATATAAGAACGGATATATTAAATGACCAGAATGAATTAAAGTTTAGTGTAACTCTTCCCGGAATTGCTTTCTTTATGAATAATAAATATTCTCTTAAGGATATAATATTTAAACAGCAACTAGAAACTATAAACTCAAAAGAAGACAGAACTTTTTATGTCTCAAATAATGAAAGAAATAATATAGACAGATCTACTTTAAGTTTTAATTCTTATTGTAACTCATTGGATGAATCTGCTACTTCTTTGAATGTTTACTTAAACGATAAAATACTTACATCAGAAGTAATCAGTTGTGGAAGTGGGGAAAGAGGTGTCGATATAGATATAAATAAAATCCTTGAAGGACAGAATACGATGACTTTTGTCATTAGTAGTGGAGCATTCCAGATTAGCAATATAGAAGTGGCTAATAAACTAAAACAAGGAATCTACCAAATTTATGAATTTGATTTGACTAATTCTGAACTTAAAGACATACAAGGGCAAGATAAACGAGTCGTAATTAGAATTGGTTTTGATGATAAAACTTCTGCTAAGAGTGGAAGGATTCTTGTTAATGAAGATCAATTTTCTCTAGATACTACAGGCAATAGCTATGCTAAGGATATCTCTGATGCAGTTACAGACGGTATAAATAAAGTAAGAATAGTTCCTAGCAGAGATATGAATATTAGCGCATTTAAGATTATTCTTGAAGATGCTAACTAAAAACAAAGATTTATATTTCTTTAATAAATTGATTTAATATAAAAGAGGTATGTAATGCCAGAAACACCTAATGATAGCCCATTGAAAAATTATAGAGATAATTATCATCCGATGATTCAACCAGATCCTAATACAAATTTTGGAATTTTAGGTAAACTATTAAAATTTTTTATTATGATTATGATTATAATGGCATTAATCTTTATAGTAATATTTCTTGTAAAATGCACTACTTCAGGAGCTTGTGGAATATTATCAACACAGTTAGGTTATAGTGCCCAAAATACAATTGGAAAAATACCAGAAAGCAATTTTTTTAAATGGTTTAGCGATGTTTGGACTTCTGGTGGAACTAACCTTATAACTAACACAAATTTTAGGGAAGAAAAAAGCGATATTATTAGGAAATTAACTTTAGAGGATATAAAACATGATCAGATATATCCATTTAATAGACTTTTAAATGAAGGAACAAATCTTAATGCAGCAGATAGAGTGGCTCCAATAATGAATATTAGATCTAGCGTAATTTCTGAAGGGATTAGCAAAGATACTAGCGTGAATGTAATTTGCAAACTTCAAGGATATAATAGTAATGGAAAAATAACTTATGAATCTCAAGATACCCAAGAAGCTTCCGATACTGGAATGTTTACAATTTATGGAAACTCACCAAGTGCTTATAGTATAGGATGTAATTTTCTTGAAGGTATAACCCCCACTAGTGAAGATACTCAGGTTGGATCTAGAATAGTTACAATGTCTGTAAATTATGATTCTGACGCAGAATCTACTTGGAGACCGTATATACTTCACTCATCTATATTTAAACAAATGTTATCCCAGAACGTGGACCCAGGATCTTATATGACTAAAGATCCTTCTTATGATTTTAGCAACGGGGTTCATGGAATGGCAACTACCCATAGCTATGAATCTTCTGAGTCTATAAGCATAAAGAGCGACGATTCTATGCCCTTCCAAGAAGGAAAAAGCTATAATATAATAATTGGATTAAAATCCGACAATTTATTTTCAGGAAGCTTAAAAGAATTAAGACAATTGTATCTAACTGTACCTAGTACAGTAGAATTACTTACTTCTTCTAGTAATTGCAATTTTGAAAAATCAAATATAGACGCAGATGGAAATAATGTTTATAGATTAAAACAATCTTTTATATATAATATAAATAAAGCTTGTACTCTAGAATCATTGAAATCATCTACATTGAGCATCGAAACATGCAAAACTACTTATTTAAACGATATTGAAGCTTATTGTAGAATGAATTTTCAAATAAATGATATAAAGAATATACCTTCTTTTTTAAGGTTTAAGGCCAATGCACAATACACTTATGCACTTGATAAAAATGCCGTATTAACATTTAGGAAGCAAGCTCCAGTATAGAAATTTATATAAAGATGTTTAACGATTAATGATTCATGAAAAGTTTATTGATTATATTGTTAGTTTCTATAATTATAATTACCAGTTGTTCTTCTAATAATATTACTCAACCTTTGGAATCGGGAGCCAAAATAGGAACTTTATCTGGAAATGATTTTACTATAGAAATGTATATGTTCCCTCCACCGGATTTTTTGATTCAAGATACTCCAATTTCTTTGAAGTATAAAATCACTAATCTTGGTGAAAGCACTATTTTTGGCAATATAAGTGTAGAAGATATTCCCGATAATCAGCAATTTGGAGGAATAATAGAACCTGCTGAATCAGAATTTAACTTAAATCCATTAAGTTCCGGAAATAATAAAATCGATTTACTTATTCCAGGAACTCAAGATATTACATATAACCAAGGCCTGAATTTTACTAGCTTTATCACAAATGTAGAATATTCTAAAGACATTAATATTTTATTTAATGATATTTGTTTAAAATATAGCACCGTTACCGATGCTCTAAAATGCTTATCTAAAGGAACATTAAAATCTTCAAATTCTAAAGAAGTAGCATCTCTTAATTATGAATATCTATCTAGCAATCAAGATAAAATAAATGATAAAATGACTATAGATTTTGATATAAAAGATTCTTGCCAAATAACAAACGAAGATAATGATATTAAACAAAATATAGACGTTTCATTGAAGAATATGGATGGAGTGTTATTTTCATGCGATGTTTTCAGTAATAAGGGCAATTATAACCTAAAACATGTAAGATGTATAAACCAGGAGCCTTTAGATTTAAATGCTAATAACCCATATTATCAAGAAACCGTGTTAGTAAAATTTAAATATGACTGTAAATTAACATTAGAATCAGGTTTCATAAAT
>CAYHJT010000041.1:0-8123 GCA_964356985.1 Candidatus Woesearchaeota archaeon | reverse complement strand
CGTGCTGATTTAATGCCATTTATTACTTATTATAAAAATATAATCAATGGATCTCTTTTGTTCGATAAAGTGATTATAAAAAATCAGGTAGCATATAATGATTATTTAATAGATTTAGTTGTGCCAGAACATCACAATTTCTTTGCTGGTTTCGGAGGTATATTATGCCATAATACAACTTTGACTCAAGCATTATCAGGAAAGTGGACAGATACTCATAGTGAGGAATTAAAACGTGGGATTACAATAAGGCTTGGTTATGCAGATTCTATATTCTACAAATGTAATAATTGTAAAGATCCTGAATGTTATTCTACAGAACAAAAATGTCCTAATTGCGGTAAAGAAACTCATCCAGTAAAGAAAATTTCTTTCGTAGATGCACCAGGCCATGAAACATTAATGGCAACAATGCTAAGCGGCGCCGCTATAATGGATGCAGCAGTGTTAGTAATTGGCGCAAATGAATTCTGTCCTCAACCGCAAACTAAAGAGCATTTAGTAGCTTTAAGCATTGTTGGAGTAAAAAATATAATCATAGTTCAGAATAAAATAGATCTGGTTACAAAAGAAGAAGCTATAACTAATTATAATCAAATAAAAGAATTTGTAAAGGGAACAATTGCTGAAAAAGCTCCAATAATTCCTATATCTGCACAGCACAGGATAAATATTGATTTATTGATACAAGCAATATGTGAAAATTTCAAAACTCCTGTAAGAGATAAATCTAAGGATCCAATTATGTTCATAGCAAGATCTTTCGATATTAATCGACCTGGTACAGAAATAAAAAACTTATCTGGCGGTGTTCTTGGTGGAGCATTGAAAGAAGGAATATTGAAGGTTAATGATAAAGTAGAGATACGTCCGGGATTAAAGACAACAAAAGAAGGGAAGACTTTCTATCAACCAATAACTACTGAAATAACTGGCCTAAGAACTGGAGAAACATCAACAGATGAAGTCGGTCCCGGAGGATCTATAGGAGTAATGACTAAGCTAGATCCTAGCATTGTAAAATCAGATTCTTTGACTGGTAACATTGTAGGATTCGCGAACAAGCTTCCAAAAGTGTGGTATGAATTCTATTTAGAGCCGACATTGCTTGAAAGAATAGTTGGCAGTGATAAGGAACTTAGCGTTGACCCAATAAAAAAAGGCGAAATGTTGATGTTAAATGTAAACTCTGCAGCAACCATTGGAACAGTAGTTGAATTGAAGAAAAAATTGATCTATGTCAAGTTAAGAATACCAATATGTTCAAATAAAGATGATCGCATTACAATTTCTAGAATGCTGGGTTCTCGTTGGAGATTAATAGGTTATTCCAATATTGTTGAACAATAAATATGGAAAAAATATTTGTAGATTTACTGATAATTTCTTTTCTAGGATTTATCTGCTGTTTTACTATCTTAATATTGAATATGAAACTAAAATATATAAAAAGTTAGTTTATTCTATTTTATTTAACTGTTTAAGTTCGGAATATAATTGCTCTAATCTTATGTCTTTTTTCCTGTATCCCAAATTTCTAGCAGGTTTTAGCTTGCCAGTTTCTGGATCAGAAACAAGACAATCATAAGCGTAAACAAAAGAACCTAATGTTTGCCCATCTAAAGTAACAGATGAATGAAATATTGTGAATTTTTCATTACCATTTTGATAAATAAAAAGAATATCTGGAAATCTTGATTTCATATCAGCTTTATATTTTGTCAAATCAGAAAATTTATCCAATAATTGTTCTAATGTAATATTATTTTCCATTACCATTAGTTTCAATAGGCTGTGTTGCATGGTTAATTATTCTAGCTACATTAATGACCTTATCATTGTCATCAAGCTTCATCAATCTAACTCCTTGCGTATTCCTTCCAATAGTAGAGATTTGATTTACTATAGTTCTCATCAATATTCCTTTCTTGCTGATAAACATCAATTCATGATCGTCTTTTACAGTCTTGATAGCAACAACTTTTCCGTTTCTTCCAGTTGTTTTTATGTTGATTACACCTTTGCCACCGCGCTTGATTAGTCTATATTCTCCAATCAATGATCTCTTACCATATCCGTTTTCTGTTACAGTCAATAAAGCGTCATCATCATTTGTGGCTATTTCCATTCCAATTACATAATCGCCAGATCCTAATCTAATGCCTCTAACTCCGGTTCCGCTCCTTCCAATATCTCTAACATCTTTCTCATCGAATCTCATGGCCAAGCCATTCTTGGTTCCTATAACATATTGCTGTTCTCCATTGGTTAACTTAACACTAACTAATCTATCAGTATCTCTAAGATTAATTGCTATGATTCCATTCTTTCTAGGATTGCTGTAAGCCATTAATGTAGTTTTCTTGACTACTCCATTTCTTGTTACCATGAATAAATATTCATTTTCTCTGAATTTTTTTATAGGAATTGTAGCCGATATCTTTTCGTCTTTCTCTAACGATAATAAATTAATCAAGTTCTCGCCTTTGCTATATCTAGATGAGCTAGGAACTTTATATCCTTTTAACCAGAATACCTTTCCTTTGTCTGTGAAGAATAATAGATAATTATGAGTATAAGTTACAAATAATCTTTCTACGAAATCATCTTCTTTTGTTTCAGTAGCGATAATTCCCTTGCCACCACGCTTTTGTTGCTTATATACCTCAATAGGTATTCTTTTTACATAACCTTGATGTGTAATTGTAACAACTACCTGCTCTTCCTTGATCAAGTCTTCATCTTCAATTTCATCGCTGGAACCTTCCATCACTTCAGTTTTTCTGTCATCTCCATATTTTTGTTTCAATTCAATTAATTCTTTCTTTATTATATCAAGAATCTTAGACTCATTTGATAATATATCTTTCAAATGTTTTATGACTTTCAATAATTCTTCAAGATCTTTGTTTACTTTTGCAGTTTCTAGGCTTGTCAATCTCTGTAATCTCATATCTAATATAGCTACAGCTTGTTTTTCAGATAGCTTGAATGATTTTATCAAAGAAACACGAGCGTCTTCTACGCTATTGCTGGATTTTATTGTTTTGATTACTGCGTCAATGCTAGACAATGCAATTTTCAATCCTTCCAAGATGTGTGCTTTATCCTCTGCTTGCTTAAGATCAAACTCGGTTCTCTTTCTTACAATATTTTTTCTGTGATTGATATAATGGAAAATTATTGATTTTAAATCAAGAACTTTAGGTCTATTAGATACTAGCGCTAAATTAATGACTCCAAAAGTAGTTTGTAATTGTGAATGCTTGTATAATTGATTTAATATAAGCTCAAGATTTGCATTTTGCTTTAACTCGATGACTATGCGCATGCCTTTTCTATCGCTTTCATCTCTCAAGTCAGAAATTCCTTCAACTCTCTTGTCTCTTACTAAATCTGCTACGTTTTCTATCAATGTTGATTTATTGACTTGATAAGGGATTTCAGTTATGATTATTTTCTTCTCTTCAAATTCAGCTTTGGCTCTTAATTTTATTTGGCCTCTACCCGTCTTGTAGGCATTCATTATTCCTGTTCTTCCTAAAATTATTCCGCCAGTTGGAAAGTCTGGTCCTTTGATTATTTCCATTACATTTTCCAAAGGCAATTCAGGATTATCAATTAATTTTATTGTAGCGTCGCAAACCTCGCTTAGATTATGTGGAGGCATGTTTGTTGCCATTCCTACTGCGATTCCACTAGATCCATTTACTAAAAGATTTGGAAATTTACTTGGCAATACGACTGGTTCTTGAGTAGAATTATCAAAATTAGGAATGAATTTAACAGTATTTTTCTCAATGTCTTCGAGCATTTCCTCGCCTATTTTGGAAATCTTTGCTTCAGTATATCTGTAAGCTGCTGCACTATCTCCGTCAACAGAATTATGTACAAAAACTCCACTTGCTAAAGCAAAATTATGAGTCCTATCTACTGTTAGATCATAAACATCTTGTCTTTCATCAAGGAAATCAATCTTAGTTACTTTGTGATTAAGAATTTCTTGATTCAATATAGGTTGTTGTGAAATATAATATTTTTTTATAGCTAAATCCCAACTAGTATAACTCTTAGTATTGAATACTTCTTTTCTGACTTTTTCATAATTTTCTTTAGAAATATCTATATTGTTTGATTTTAGATACAAACAAATTTTCAAAAACTTCTTTTTTCCTGTAAGATTAGTTTTTCTATTTTTATTCGCTTTAACAATCTTCTCATGAAATAAAGATTTATATTCAGGAATCTTCCATAATCTTTTTAGTGTATTGGAAGCTCTTTTTCTAAAAATCTCAATAACCTCTGGATGTTTTTTAAAATATAATTTGTTACCTTCGCTCACTTTAATTGACATTTTCTTTCTATAAGATTTATTTTTCCAATTTTTGAGATTTCTTTCGCTCATTCTTTTAGAGTGGTCAATTCTATTAACTTCGTTTTGCCAGAATTTTATTCTTCCATCGCTTATATTTTTAACATAAATAGGATCCTTATGTCTGTTAGACATAAGCTCATAATGAAGTTTCCAATGTTCCTTCCAATGAAGCCTTTTTATATTATTTGGATTATTATTTAATTTATTAAAATCTATATGATGCCTTATTCTGCCATCACTTTTTGAATATAAATTATTTGATATATTGTATTCATCAGCAATATGATGTGCATATATCCAATTTGTATTTTTAGGGTCATACAGCATTAAATATCCTACAATGTTAGGGTCATCTTCTTTTTTAGAAATTCTCTTATAAACTGGCATCAAAGAATCATTTGGTTTAATTATCTGTGCTTCTCTATATTCTCCATTTCTTAGCATAAATCTATGATTAGGTGTACATTTAATTTCATGGCCATTATCCAATGTAATTTTGATTAACTGAGCATTTTTTATTGTTAATCTAGGATTTTTTATTTCTGCAATTTTTATATTTCCTTGATCAATGGTGTAGGTATAATTAATTTTTCCATAATTATGTTCATTTATTAATTCTTCAAAATCTAAATCTCTTCCGTCAGTCAAGCTAACTTTAGTGTCTTTAGTAAAACATCCGAAATTTCCTTGACCACTAACTAATGGGGCTCTTAATGAAAAATCTTGAGCCATTCTGACCATAGAATCATAAACTGCAGTATCTCCATGAGGGTGATATTTAGCCAATACCCAACCAACTACATTAGCGGATTTTCTAAAAGGTTTATTGCTTGCTAATCCTAGTTCATTCATAGCAAAAAGAATTCTTCTATGAACTGGTTTTAATCCATCTTGAACATCTGGTAAAGCTCTACCGACAATAACTGACATACTGTAATCTAGATAAGCTTCCTTCATTTCCTCTTCAATGAGTTTATTGTTAATTTGTTCTACCATTTTATACGTCTAAGTTCTTTACTTCTGCTGCATGCTCAAATATGAAATTTCTTCTTGGTTCTACTTGGTCTCCCATCAATGTGCTGAATACTTGGTCTGCTAGTATTACGTCTTCCATGGTTATTCTTTTCAAGATTCTGTTTGCTGGATTCATTGTGGTGTCCCATAATTGTTCTGCATTCATCTCTCCCAAACCTTTGTATCTTTGGACTTCTGTGTCTTTTACCATATGTTTCTTTAATTCTTCATCACTATAAATCCAAGTTTCTATTTTTCCTTTTTTTATTTTGTATAAAGGAGGATTTGCTAGATACAAATAACCATTATCTATCAATGGTCTCATATATCTAAAGAAGAATGTTAATGCCAAGCATGCTATGTGTCTACCGTCGATGTCTGCATCTGTCATTATTATAATTTTATGATATCTTAATTTATTTATGTTAAATTCTCCTCCAATACCTGCGCCTAAAGCTTGAATCATTGTAGAGATTTCATTGTTCTCGAATATTTTATCTAGTCTAGCTTTTTCTACATTCAATATTTTTCCTCTTAATGGCAATATTGCTTGAAATTCTCTGCTACGTCCCATTTTCGCTGAGCCTCCGGCGGAATCTCCTTCCACAAGATACAATTCAGATTTGCTAGGATCACGTTCTTGGCAATCTGCTAATTTTCCTGGCAAACTTCCAGATTCTAAAGCAGATTTTCTTCTTGCTAGTTCACGAGCCTTTTTAGCTGCTTCTCTTGCCTTAGCTGCATTGAAAGATTTACCGACAACAATATTAGCAACATTTGGATTCTCTTCAAAGAAATTTGTTAAATTTTCATAAACTAAAGAATCAACCATTCCCTTGACTTCAGAATTTCCTAATCTACCTTTTGTCTGGCCCTCAAATTGAGGATCCATAATCTTTACAGATATTACTGCGCTTAATCCTTCTCTAACATCTTCTCCAGTCAAGCTTAAATCATTATTTTTTGCATTTAATTTTTTCTTAACTATGTAATTGTTAATAGTTCTAGTCAACGCAGTTTTGAAACCTTCTAAATGTGTTCCACCGTCATGAGTATTAATATTATTTACAAAAGAAAATATATTATCAAGATAAGTATCATTATATTGAAGAGCAATCTCTACGTCAATTTTTTCTTTTTCTTTTCTAAAATAAATTGGTTCAGGAAACAGTGTTGTTTTTGAATTATTCAAGAATTTAACAAAAGCAGATATCCCTCCTTCATAAAAGAAAGCTTCTTCTTTATTATTTCTTAAATCTTTTATAATAATTTTTAAACCAGAATTCAAGAAAGCTAATTCTCTTAATCTAGTAGCTAATATTTCATATTGAAAATTAATATTTTCAAATATTGTTTTATCGGGTAAGAATGTTACTTGAGTTCCAGATTCAGTAGTATTGCCAATCTTTTGTAATTCAGAAGCTTTTTTACCAAAAGCAAATTTTTGTTTATAGATATGGCCATCTTTTTTTACAATAACTTCTACAAATTCACTAAGAGCATTAACAACAGAAATACCTACCCCATGTAAACCTCCAGAAACTTTGTAACTCTTTTTATCAAATTTACCACCTGCATGCAACACCATCATTACAACTTCTAATGCTGGTTTTTTCAACTCAGGATGCATATCAACAGGAATACCTCTTCCATCATCAATTACAGTTACAGAACCATTTTCATTTATTGTAACGCTAATATTTTTACAAACTCCTGCTAAATGTTCATCAATAGAATTATCGACAACTTCATAAACCAAATGATGAAGCCCTTTGATTCCAACATCTCCAACGTACATTGAAGGTCTCTTGCGAATTGCTTCTAAGTCTTTCAGAACAGTGATATTTTCAGCTTTATAGTCAGGTTTTTTATCAGTCATTTTAGTTAAAAAGAATCTAGTTTTTTAGAGGGATGTTGTTTATATATGTTTCCATGCCTAAAAGTGCCAAATTCAAAGGTTTTAAGCCTTAAAAACACTATTTTTTTGGAAAAATATAGAAAGATTTATAAAGCGATTTTACGCATTATTTTCTATACTAAATTATAGCTATCATAAACTATGAATTTAGTTAAATAAAATGGTAATTAAATTCATAAAAAATATAAAGAAATTAAGGTAGCTTATGAAAAAAATAGTATTCGACACTAATTTCTTATTGTATTTGATAAAATTTAAGATTGATTATGATCAAGAACTAAATAGGATCTGTGATTTTAATTACGCTATATGTGTCTTAGATAAAACTTTAGATGAGCTTAAAAAACTCAAGGAGTTAGAAGCTAAGATAGCATTAAAATATTCAGAAAAGTTCGAAATCATAAAATCTGATAGCAACAAAAAGGTAGATGACATCCTCGTGGATATTGCATCTCAAAATATTATAATTGCTACTCAAGATCAAGAATTAAAATCTAGAATAAGGAAAAAAACAAAATATATCATAATCATACGACAGAAGAAATACCTCAAATTTGAGTAATTTCTATCAACTTATGAAAAATAAAAAAATTTAAAAAAACAAATAGGAGAAAAAATAATATGGATATTAAAGGAATTATATTAAAACCAGAATTTGAAAAAGCATTGCTTGATCTGGGATTTTCTGAATTTACAGAGATACAAGAAAAATGTATACCCATCATACAGCAAGGACGCGACGTAATTGGTTTGTCATTTACAGGTTCGGGGAAGACAGCAGCATTTGGATTTCCAACATTAGAAAAGGTAAATCCT
>CAYHJT010000040.1:0-8175 GCA_964356985.1 Candidatus Woesearchaeota archaeon | reverse complement strand
GAGAATAGAAGATTATTTAAATTTGGTATTTCTGGGCCTATATATCTTCTTCCGCTCCTGGTATAAATATAATCATTTTTATCATCTGTTGTTTGTATTCTTGCAGAGGCGATGTTGCAGTTTAATTTAGAACCTAGGTTTACGAACAATTAACATTCAAAGCCATATTCGCTACTAATATAGTAATCAACAAATCCTTCTACAATAATCTTTTTATCTTCGAATCTAGATTGGGTATGAGGATAAATCAAGTTAAATCCACAAGATTTAGCTGTTTTAAGAATTCTTTCATGAGCTAACTTGTGAGGATCATAAGGATTTTCTATAAAGGGAATAAGATTATATAAATTATACAATAAACCTTCAGAATCTTCATGAATCCATTGATGAAGCTTTGGATGACTTATCTTAAATGAATCATATTCTTTAACTGTTAATCTATTAAGAATAATAACTGATGTAGCCTCTTCAACAACTTTATTTAATGTTCTGTAAGACCCTAATGCTATTGACATGATAATAAAGAGATAAAAAGTTTAATAAATTTATTGATTTATGAACAAGAAATATTTGTCTTCGCCCTTTAATTCTATCAATATTCTTTTGGTTATCGCCAATTCAGGATCAGGAATTAACTTGATTCTATTCTTCAAGTCTTGGAATGATTCAAATGGTTTCTCGTCTCTTTGTTCTATAATTTGCCACATGTGCTTCTTACCAATGCCGGGAATCAACTCCATTTGATGCCTTCGAGTATTTATTGGACCCGCTTTATTGAAGAAATTCACGAATCTTGCCTCGTTTTTCTTTACTAGTTCTTTTATCACTATCTCGAGCTCAGCTTGCGCTGTCTGAGTCAATTTATCAACCGGAATTTTTCCGATTATGTGATGAATCTGATCTCGCTTACCCTCTCCCATATAAACTTCTTGCATAGGTTGAAGAAATTGGCCTTTTTTTGGAACTAATTCTAGTAGAATGAAGTAATTTTTACCTATAGCTTGGACTATTGGTGTTTTTTTGTGAATTGGACGAGTATCGAAAGGATATCCATTTGGAAGAAAATCTAGTACTACCACATATTCTTCCTTTACTTGTTGATTTGGGTTGATCATTTTTCTCGTTTAGTTTGTCTATGATATTATACATATTCTTTCACAACATTAAGTATTTTGCTATAATCATCTTCTTTCAATGATAGGCTTTCATTACTGAAAATTGCCCTTAAACTATCCATATCTTTAGGCAATATGTCCATTAACTTTACTATTAGTGTTGGCTTTAATCTTTCAATTCCGAGCTTTTGAAGATCTTTTTTTAGCTCTTCGGCTTTCTGAAATTTTTGCTTGGATGCTAAGTTTAAATATTCATCTGTTTTCTTAGCCCTAAAGTTAAGTTCTTTATCGCGCTTCTTTATTTCTTCAATTTTTTGACGCATTTCTGCTAAGCTTACTGGAATTTCTTTGATAACATGTATGTCTGCCATTTTTAATCCTTCTTTAAGTGTACTGGATGTACTAATAATACTTTATATTTATTATGATCACGTATCTTTATGTAATATGATTTTCCTTGCGTGCCGGTTACTATGCCTGCTTTTCCGTGATATCTTGGAAAATACATTCCTTCTTGATATGCTGGCTCTGCCTTTAATATTACCTTGTCGCCTTCCTTGAATTTTGTAAGATAATTTTTAATGCTTAGCTTACCCACGTCACGAACATTTTTCTTCAGTTTGTGACGTGTTTTTCTTCTAAATCCACCTATTCTTTGCATTTTAGTAATCTCCGATAAAAATTCTTTAAATTTTGTATTTAAAAACCTTTTCTTTTACATTCTTATATGAATTAATATATCCAATCGATAAGTATAAAATGTAGCTGATTTTTACAACACTGAATGTTTTTTAAATTAATTAAAAAAAGAGGCTGCAAATTTAGTATTTTTCTTGTTATAATATTCGGATTTTTGCTAATATCAACTTCGACAAAAGCAAATGCTGCTGCTCCAAACTACACTCAATCATGGCTTAATACTTCTTTATTAGCAACGGGTTATATGGTTAACTTCTCGACCAACTGGACTGATGACTCGGGATTAGATTCATTTATATTCAGCATTAACCAATCAGGAACTTATGTAAATTCAACGGCTAGGGGATTTAAGGGGCTGGTGAATAATTCTGCAAACGTAACAAGAATCACTGCGCCTTATGGCTATAATGTCACTTGGAGATTCTGGGCCAATGATTCCGGCAATGCATGGAATGTAACTTCTGTGCAGAGCTTCATAGTTACATGTGACTATAATGGCACTGGCAACTGGAATATTAACACAACGTGCATAGTAAGCCAGAGATCATTCCAGATAAAGGGAAATATCACAATATTTAACAGTGGAAATCTTTCCTTGATAAATACAAATTTAACAATCAACAATTCTGACTATCTAAAATTCATTACAGTAAACAGCCAAGGAATACTAGAATTTCTAGATTTAGATAATAATAACAACACGATGCAAGATAGAACTAAGATAATCGGGTTATTATCCCAATCATGTACAGGAACTATTGGTGTAGATTGCAACGCCATAGTAGGAGATCCTACTTGTTCTGGCTACTCAACAAATGTATGCACATATAATGGTGGAAATGATAATTGCGATAATGTTTATGCTTCATGTTCTTCTATATCAAGCATGAGCATCTGCTCGGAAAATCTTTGTACGGTGACAAATAATCCTGGACATGGATTAGGAGCTAGCAGGAATTCTAAGATAATATTCAAGAACTCTTACATGGAAAACTTCGGACTTTACTCTGGAGGATTATTCGGAAAGAATGGATTTGACTTGAATGGAAGTTCAGCAATAATCAACAATACATTCAGCAACACAAATATAATTGCTATTTACAACAATGACACTATATTCAATGGTAACAATATAAATAGTTCATTTGGTTATATGACATTGATAGGTACAGAAAATGTGACAATTAATGACAACAACTATAATGTTACTTCTTCTAGTGTGGCTGCATTATTATTAGATAATACAAACAACATCAATGTTACTCATAATTCATTTTTGTCTAATTTCGCTGCATTTGTAGGAATAAAAACACAAGATTCTAGAAATATAAACATATTCAATAATGTAATAAACAGCTTTTCCGGAACATTGAATCAACCAGAGATGTATATTCTAAGGACCAATAACTCAAATGTAAGCTACAACAGATTATTAGGAGCGTCTACTAACCTATTAATATGGGATTCATATAACAACTTGATAGAATACACAAATTCCACAAGCACTAGTGCTAATTCATTAGTGTTGATAAATTCAAGCTTGAATAACATTAATGAAATGCTCATAAATACTTCTACAAGCGGAGGAGGTATAAATTTAGTTCAATCACATAACAACTCGATAAAGAATGTAAACATAGAGCATAAATCTAATGGGATTATATTTGACTTGTCTAGCGACAACAAATTAAACAATATCTATGTAAGATCCTACACCTCTAACACTAACAGCACTAAATTCATTACTAACAGTGCTAACAACATAATATCTAATTCAATGTTAAATTCCACTGGAAAAGACTTGACTACAATATCTGGATACAACTACTTCAGAAATGTTTCATTCAATCAATCAAGCAATTATGCTTCCGGATCTGCAATCGTCAATGTTCAATGGTATCTAGATGTAAATGTTAGCTATTACAATGGAAGTGCAGCTGCAAATACGAATGTAACCTTGTTCAACAGAACTAGCATTTATTACTTCTCTGATTTAGCTGGTTCAGATGGATTAGTGGCCAGAAAAAATACCACTGAATACATATTCAACGGAACTGGAAAAATAACTTATACAAATTATACTGTAACTGCTAATACTAGTGCTCCAGGAATATTAAATTATAGTTCTAGCGCCTTAAACATCACAACTAATATGCAATGGAATATTAGTCTATCACTAAATACAGCACCAAATTACACCCAGTCATGGATTAATACTAGTCTTCCCATTCTTGGAGATTTAATTAATTTTAGCAGTAATTGGACTGATGATACTTCGTTAGATTCTTTCATGTTCAGTATTAACCAAAGTGGAACTTATGTTAATGCTACATCTAGAGCATTCCCCGGGGCTGGAACTAGCAATACTGCATCTAATGTAACAAGAATAACTGCCCCCCCTGGCTACAATTTAACTTGGGTATTCTGGGCCAATGACTCTGGGAATAGCTGGAATGTAACTCCAGTTCAAAGCTTTATTATATTAGACAGTACGCCTCCTCAATGGATTGCTGGAAGCATACAAAAAAACCAAACAACAATATATCAAAATACTTTGATTAATTTCACGGCTAATTGGACTGACAATGTAAGATTAGATTCATGGATATTTAGCTTGAATCAATCTGGAACTTATGTAAATTCGTCAAGTATAGCTTTTGCAATTGGATTAAACATGTCAAGTAATATAAGCATGATTAATGCATCTTTTGGAACTAATGTTACTTATAAGTTCTGGGTCAATGATTCAAGCAACAATTGGAATTATTCAGAAGAGAGTTTTTTGGTAAGCTCGGTTGCATCAAGTACCGCTCAAAATAATAGTGGAAATAGTGGTTCCGGACCACTCATTGTTGTTCCTTCAATTAACAATACAATAAATGAGGGTAATATTACTGATTTGATAAATAACAAAAGTTCTGTTTATAACTCGACATATCGGAATAATCAAAATAATTTAAGTAATGAAACTATTTTAAGATCCCTAAACAAATTTAATTATGATAAAGATATTATTATTCTATTGTCATTAATATCAATAGGTTTTTTAATTACCTATTTAATTAAAAAACACCATAAAAATAATTAAAAATATTTTTGTTTTTATTTCTCTCTTTAAGTTTATATTTAAAAAATTTATTTTATATATTTATAATAAAACAATATAAAAGATAACTTCTAAAGAAATTATCTTTAATAGTTATTATACACAACTCTGTCCGGGAATACAAAGTGTATTACAGATTGTAGATATAGTTATACAAGCACTGCAATTATCATTAATGCATTTTCTTTTACCTATATAAGAACAAGTAACTGTACACAATTCATCACAATAAGAATAAGGTTCTAATCCACAGTCCATATTGTCTCTTATTGTTACCAGGTTCTTATCTAAGCATCCTGTATATACACCATTTATACAATAATCAGTTCCGGGAGCAGACATTCCACAAGAATTCAATTCCCTAAATGCAACATTGCAATTATTGGCATTAATTGTGCATGAAATCTCTGGAGTTTTACAAGGATGATTGTTTATAGAAGCTATAGTGGCTAACTCCCAAAACACTAATGAAGTCCTTAATACAGAAACATTATTTGTAATGAATGTGCTATTATTGTATGTTGAATTAAGAGAATATGGTGGAAACATATCTGGATATGATCCTGAGCCTTTTTTTGGCACTTGTTGAGAAAATAAGAAATTGAGTACTTTTCTTGCTTCATAATCTTTGCCTACAGATCTTAATGTATATGCTGGAGATGCAGTTATTCCTCCACGAGATGGCAAGTTGCCTGGATTGGAGTCATAAGTTCCATTCTCATCTTCATAAATCATTGAACCATTCTCATCAACTTTAGAAGCTAAAAAGTCTGCACCTTTTAATATCACTATGTCATTATCAGGATTATTAGGATCATCTATTCTGTTTAGTCCAAGTTCAAAGTACATCCAAGTACTATAACCTATATTTTTACCGGCACCGGGGATGTGTGGAAAAGATCCATCTGGAAATTGAAACTGTAAAGTTCTCCTGGTTATGTTTCTTGACATTTGTAAATAAGTAATATTATTTGTTATTTTGTAAGCCTTGCCCAAAGCCATAGAGCACATATAACCCCAATTTAGAGTTAATGACCATGGATCGTCTATGTTGTAACTTAAACAATGTTTTTGAGTTGTTCCTAATCCTTTAGCCAAATAGCTAGTGTTTCCAGTTAATTGGTATCCATACAAGAAAGTATATGCAATATGGGCACTGAATAATCCACTTTCTAAAAGCGATGGATCTAAACTATACATATATGTTAACCTGTCCTTTGCTTCATTTAGATACTTTTTCTTTTGAGTATTTTCATATAACACCAAATAACCCATTGCTTGAGAATTAATATTTAACCTTACATATTCAGGAAAAATACCATGCGAATCTTCCAATCTTTTATCTGGAGTGTATAATCCTTTTTTGTTTTTTAATAAAAATTTATGGGTGTTTTCTATCTCGCGGATTAAAGTGCAATTAAAATAATCTGAACATATTTTAGGCTTTTTTAATGGATATTTCATAGGTATGATTTCACTAGGGTTTGGTTCACTTACTGTTCCAATTGGATCAGATTCATCTATGGCTAAATTATTTTTATTATTGAAAGGAGAGTTATATTTTAATTTCTCACCTATCGAGGCAGTAGCCAAGAATATTATTAATAGAGTGAATAGGCTGGCCACCAATAATTGATTCTTTAGCTTTTTCTTCATTTTATTGTAAAAATATATGCATTTAAATTTCTTTTGTTTATAAAATTGATATTAATAATGGTTTTTTTAATTAAAAAAAACTTTTCTATTTATAGTTATAAAAATTATAAATTAGGGCTCTGTCTAATCTGTAAGGCTTTTGTTATCATCTTGAGTTTTTGTCAAATTCGTGGCTTTTACTGATTGCTTGAGTAAATCTACCCATCTGTTTGAGCATAGCATTAAATTAATCTTTGCTCTTTCTGATGGTGTTAAGTTGTCTATTCCTTTCTTAATGAAGTTATGGAATAAAGCGTAACCCTCTGTCCATTCTTGAGCCGTATCTTGAGCCTTAAATCCACGTCTTACTTTGTCAAACCCTTTAAAGTTATTGTGATAGCGTTCTATCAAGTTATTATGAGTATGGTCTCTGATAGTCTTTACTCTTATATGCTGTATAGAGTTTTCTAATGGTCTATCAAACCTATCTTTTTTAATCTTAAATTCTTTCTTGATTGCTTTGATATATGATTTTAGACCATCACTTGTTATTGTTACTGGTTGCTGATTAGTTACTTCTTTAGATTTTTTCAATACTTTTCTAGCGTCCGTTATGTAACTCCATTTTGTAACATTGTTAGCTATCAAGTATCTAGTATCTTCGTCTAGGACATTCCAAGACCAAATCCATTTATCCTTTACTTTGATTTTTTGCTCATAAAAAGATAACTCAAATAAAATCTTCCTTAGAGAAAACCCCTAATATGAAAATAAGTGATTTAATTGAAAAAAGGAATTTTCTTATTGAGAAAGTAAATGGGGATATATTTATTCAAGTTTACTATTTGGATATGGATTTAAAGAAAGCATATATAATAGCATGGATTAACAAAGCAGATTTAATGAAATATGGAAAGAAAGCCAATATTAAAAGAATAAATTATGACAAATGGTGTCCATTAGCTTATGGTAATAAGATGAGCGATTTGAAAACTCATTTAACAACTTAATAACTTAAAAGCATCGCATTTGACAGATCCTCTTTTATATTTCTATAATAAAACAATTATAATATACCATAACTTATTTAAATGAGATTTATTTCTATATTTATGTAAGATTAACATAAAAAATAGGAGGAATGATGTTTAAATGGCTGGCAATCATAAAAATATATTCCTTATTTCAACAGTTTTATCAATTATTTTATTTCTAGCAATCGTATATGCCGCAGATAATGCTCCAACATTTGTGACTGGAAGCGCGATAAAAAATCAAAGCACGGTGAATTCTATGATGTATGTCAATTTCTCGAGCAATTGGACTGATGATACTACCTTAAAAAATTGGACATTTGAAACAAACCAGTCTGGAACATTAGTTAATTCAACGTTCGTTGCCTTTGGAACAGCTGCATCAGGCTCAAACATATCTAGCCTTGTACTCTTAGTAAACGGAGCTCCTGGAGCTAATGTAAGCTGGAGATTTATAGTACATGATAATCAGACAAATTTCGCTGCTACACCTTATCAGTATTTTGTTATAATTGATAATCAACCACCATTATGGATTGCTGGAAGCATACAAAAAAATCAAACCACAATATACCAAAATACATTG
>CAYHJT010000039.1:0-8440 GCA_964356985.1 Candidatus Woesearchaeota archaeon | reverse complement strand
GTTGACAGGATGCAACATTATATTTTGCTTATCTTAGAGGGTTGCACCAGCGCTTCATTTTTGAAAGTATAAAATTAATTAACCATAACTAATATAGTTATATTTTAAATGATTTGATTGTCAATGATTATTTATTCTGGAACAAACACATCCTCTATATCAAATTTATCAATTCTATAGACTAAATAAACCAAGAATAGCGCAAACAGCAATGAAATTATTGAAGTTATTATATAAAAATTTGTATAGCTATTCAATAAGACAGATATAGATAATATCACTCCTAGCAATACTAAATATCCAGTAGTTATTAAAGAAAACAGCACAAAGTAATACAATCTGGGTCTTAAATAAAGTCTATAATGCCTTATTGTTCCATATGCCAATAAAGAATAATTTATCAAAAATAAAATTATGAATAGCATTCCATCATAGAATATATTATAGTTATTTGTGCTCAATCCTTGCCAGATATTAAACCATGCGGCCTTTATCAATGACAATGTTATTGGTAAATAATAATAAAGAAAATTAAACAATAATAAAAATATTCCAGATAAAAACAACAGAGCATAAAAATTGACTATTTTTCTCTCTTTTTTTGTCTCAAAATATGCTAAATGATGATTTTTTATAAATAATCTATAAAATCCATTTCTGATCAAATTCTCTGCCTTATCATTTAAATTATAGACTTTTACAAAGTTTTCAAAAGCGTAGTAAATGTCCGTTTTCATGAAAAATAAGAACTGCCACAGGATTCCTAAAAATTCTGAAAATGTTACAAACTTTAGTATTTTATCTACAATAATATTAAAGTTTAATATACCTATTCCATTTAAATAAAGAAGTATTATGCTTAAAGAAAATATAATAACATCAGTAAATATTCCAGCTAGAATTATTCTATATCTTTTCTCTCGTTTCAAGGAATATATATTTGTTATATCTGTAGTCGCTACTAAAAAAAACAGCCTATTACTCAGTCCTAACTGTGTAGGCAGCTTGTAAGATTTAGCCGCTATGAAATGCATGAATTCATGCAAGAACAGTAATATCCAGGAAATGACTATGATTATAGGCAATAATATAGCAAACTTATCGGAAACAAAATAATCTTGCTTTATCGGAAAATAATTGGGGTTAGTTATCAATATTGACAAAGAGCTTAAAAATATCAAAATATACAATAAGTACATTGGCCTCGAGAAAACCCATTGTATAGATTTAGGATCTACAAAATTCAATATTGTTTTTACTTTCTTTATTCTTTCCCTTAATTTTTTCCTGTTAATTGTTTCTATGAATCCTTGTAGCAATAAATAGCTGACAAAATTATCAACGTTAAAATTTCCATGCTTCTTTTTCACTTCATTTTTTACTTCTTTTATTTTGCAATTTTTCTCCAGCAATGAAATTATCAAGAACCCGATTTTATCAGTAGTTATGTATATCTCTGTTTCTTTTCTTCCAACTATGTAATAATTTTCTTCCTCTCTTTTAATCAATCTAAAAAATTGTATTTTGCTATTATCATCAAAAACGTACATAAACTAAATTTAGTTTTATATGATATATTAACATTAAGTATAACTTTTAGATAGTAAAATTTCATAGAAATGTTTAAATAGAATCTTTAATTAATCTATAATAATGAAAACAAGACATTTTTTCGTTCCAGTATTGGATGTTTCTGAAGTATTACCTTTCTGCATAAAGCATCAAAAGGAATTATCTGAAAGCCTAAAGGAGCATGAAAGGGCAATTCGAGAGCTAGAAAAATTTGTTGATAAGCTAGAGAAGAATTACAAGGAAAAAATATGGTATATGGGTATGGATGTAATCATGGGTAGGACATATGAAAGATTCATTTTTGATAGGGGTGGTTTCTTCGAAATCATGATTGAAGCGCCTATAGCGATGAATGCGCATTTTGTTCATGAAGCTCAAGCAAAAAAGTTTCGGGAAGCTTTAGTGAAAACATTGCGCCAATCAATGGCAAAGAGTGATCTTACTGAGATGTTTGTCAATTCAATCCAGATAGGTAATGAAGAAGAAGAAAACTTAAGTTATAAGACTTGGAATAATCTAAAGGAAATTCGTAATATAAGGCATCATTCAAAAGAATAAGATTTAAATAAAAGTATTCTTTACATATTGTAAAAGAGGTGTATGATTTGACAAAAAGAAATCCTAATGTTATAGGATCATTTATTGGTGCAATTTTAGGAGTAATATACACTTTATACAATTACTTTGCTTTTAATTACACTTCTTATACAAATGTTGTAGTCTACTTAGTCTCGAACATATTGTATTTCAGCTTGCTTGGATTTTTAATCGCGGTAATTTACAATATTTTTACAAAAAGCAAAAATGTTCAAAGATGGCATGTTGGAGCATTTCTAGGCTTTTTATCTTTTTTAATAATACTATTGTTCTCATCTATAAAGTCCGGAGAATTAATGTGCCGAAGTTTAAACACGGAATTGTTTACTTGCTCATTTTCGCAATTTATCAACTTGATGCTATTAGAAGGACCATTTCCATTACACATATTACAAGTTTTCTTGATTTTGCTTGGAATGCTAATAGGGTTGATACTGGGAAATAATCAGCTAATGAGGAAAAAATGAAAGCAGTAGGTAAAGAGTTAAGACGTCAAGTCCTTGAATTAGTAAAGAAAAGCTGGCCTATACACATTTCTGGTATATGTCGTGAGTTAGATTTCAAGGAAAATGTTTCAAATATTTCAAAAGTGCGATATCATATTCAAATACTCAAGCAAAATAATTTGATTCATACAAAAAAAATAGATCGTGCATTAGTTTCCTGGCCTGTAGAGATGGAAAAAATTCGTGTAATGCATGAGTTCCTCAAAGAAACCAACTAAATTTAGAAAACTTTTTATATACAAAAGTTAAATATTTAATAAAATGTTAGAGGTGAAATTTTTAATTAAAAGAAGTATTTTCATAATTGCTTTAATATTATTAATCAGCTATGTTGAAGCATCTCAAATTTCTATTGATAAAACTAATATAAATTTCAACAATTTAAGGCGGAACGGCTATGTTTCCGATAATATAAAAATAACTTCAGATAGTCCGGTAGATCTAGAAGTTAGTTACATAATTATTGGTAATCTTAGGGATTATATCTCGCTATCTTCAAGTAAGTCATTGATATTGAATAAAGATGTTCCTTTAAATATATTGATAGAAGTTAATCCAACAAGCTCTATAGGCAATGGAATTCATACTGGATCTATAATTCTTACATTCACGGAAAAAAACGGTCCAGAGATAAGCGCTTCAAGTTCAGAAACTTATGCGTTGCCGTATTCGATTGAAATAACTGACAAGATAATAAAACAGGCTATTGTAAAGGATATATCCATAGATGACATTAACAAAAATAAGTTATTAGTTGCATTTGTCACTATAGAGAACAGCGGCAATATAGAAATAAATCCCAGATTATTGTTAAAATTTACAGATTCGAACAATCAAATAAGGTCATATAATCTACAATCTCCGGAATTGATAAAGCCTTCAGAAACAAAGGCGATGGCATTTCAGCAAGAAGTAAATGATTTAGTTATCGGAAAATATAGTCTAGAATCATTAATACTTCTAGATTCTAACATAATATCCGATGAGTCTCAAGATTTCTACATATTGAGTGAAAATGAGCCTATACATAAAATAAATTTCGTGAAATTATTCAACAATAATAAAATAAATATCAATCATGAAATAGTGATTAATGCTTACATAAAAAACAATGGCCCAGATGCATATGTAAGATTAAAGGGCAATATATATCAAGATGCCAGCTTAGTATCGGAATTTGAAACAGCTAATCAATTAGTAAAGTTAAGTCAAGACTCAATAATAGTCTATAAATTCAAGCCTACAAGCACGGGATTATATTATATAAATGCGCATTTAGAGTATGGTGAAAGAAAATCCGAAGTTGTAGAATCTGCATTTGAAGCAGTTTCAGAATCACAAAGCTTAAAAGAAGTTCCGCTTTCCAGTAATCCATTGATAGCAATGATGCTTATGATAGTTACCATATATACTATGATACGTATACATCATTACAGAAAAAAATCTGGAGCAAAAAAGAGGTGAATTGATGCCAACAGATGGTTATTTTCAGGGTGTAGCTATAGCGACTTCTATAATAGCATTGGTGATATTGATATTTATTAAAATATTAAAAAAACGTATGAGGCATTTCATATTGAGAAATGAGCGTATTTCAAAATACTTCGAGCGTGATTAAAAATAGACAATGAATTGATTACATTTTCATTATTGGCACTGATATTGATCATCGGCATATACTTTGTGCCGGATTCAAGAGCAAATCTGTCATACTCAGGAGAAGAAATGATGAAAGGAGAATTTTGGAGGCTATTTACATTTAGCTTTGTGCATCTAAACATAAATCACTTAATTGGAAATGTAATTGCTTTTATTGTTACGGCAATGTTGACTTTCGAGGTTGGATTGAAAAGTGAATATTTCATATTATTATTCTTCTCTTCAGCACTAGTAATAGCTTTAATTGAAGGCATGTTCTTGCCGACATTAATCATAGCGGGAGCCTCTTTAGGGATATATTCGATTCTTGGCGGAGTGTCTCTAGCTGGCAAAGAGCTAATTTCGATTTATTTATTTGCCCCATTGGTGTTATTCTCAATATTCTTAACAAGTCTATTTTCTGGAAATAATGATTTCTTCGATGCGTTTTTCCATTTCTTTGGATTCATGTTCGGATTGATTACATATTTCGCGATTAAAAGATATACTACTACAAAGAAAAATAATTTAGAGGTGATTGCATAATGTTAGAAAAAATTAAAAGTGGTATTCCTGGTATGGATGAATTATTAGATGGTGGATTTCCAAAGAGAAAAGTTCTGATGGTTTCTGGTCCTTCCGGTGCAGGTAAAACAATTTTTGCTGCTCAGTTCATAAATCAAGGTATAAAGGCTGGAGAAAATTGTGTATATATAACTTTAGAAGAGCAAAAAGAAAAATTAATAGATAATCTAAAAGAAATTGGTATTGATTTTACTGATTTAGAAAAAAAGAACCGTCTCAGGATTATTGGGGGTGCCGTAGGTCATATCAAATATTTCAAGGAAAAAACCAAGGCTACAATTTATGATATTGCTGATGAAATAAAAGAAGTAATTCTCGAGATAGGAGCAAAAAGAGTTGCTTTAGATTCAGTTAATCTATTTACTATGTTGTTTGAGACAGAATTAGAGAGAAGAAAGGCTATGGCGGATTTAGTGGCTGTTCTTGGTTCTTTAGACTGTACAACATTATTGACGTGTGAAGTTAAAGAAGGCCATCCTAAAATGATAAGCTGGCATGGTTTCGAGGAATTTGTAGTTGACGGAGTCATAGTCTTGTATAGATTGCCTTTCGGAAATAAATATGAAAGAGGCATATCTGTAGTAAAGATGCGTGGTGTTAATCATAGCCAAAAAGTTGTATCTATGTCTATAACTAAAAGAGGTATCGAAGTCTACCCTGACAGAGAGCCATATAATGACATGCTTAAGGATAATGTTTAATGGAGGATCAAAAAATGAAATCTGATAGAGTTCCTACTGGAATACCCGGTTTTGATAAATTAATAGGTGGTGGTTTTATAAAAAATTCCGCTAATCTACTCGCGGGAGGTACAGGATCGGGTAAGAGTATTTTTAGCATGCAATTCTTGTACAACGGAATTTCTAAATTCAATGAGCCGGGATTGTATATCAGCTTTGAAGAGCCAATAGAGTCTTTAAAGGAAGACGCTAAAATGTTCGGTTGGGATTTTGAAAAATATGAAAAAACAAAGAAGATGACTTTTTTGTATTTAACTCCATATACTACAACAGACTTGCAATCATTATTGGCTGAAGAAATTCCAAAATCAAAGGCTAAAAGAGTGGTAATAGACTCTATATCTGTTTTTGCCATGGCATTAAATGATATTTACAGGATAAGAAAGCAAATTTATTTCTTGGCTTCAACATTGCAAAAAATCGGTGCTACATCTTTATTAACTTCCGAAATAGTTGGAGAAGCTCCTGTTGATATTAGCAATAGTACTAGAGAAGGATCTTTCTCAAGATATGGTGTCGAGGAATTCGTAGCAGATTCAGTAATTACATTGCATAACGCTGGTTTAGGTGGCGGTGGAGATAGAGCAGTTAGAGTATTAAAGATGCGTCGTACTGACCATGTAAAGGGTCCAGTGCCATTTGAAGTGGGCAATCAAGGAATAAAAATATTCCAGAAGGAACGAAGTTATAAAATATGATGATGAAGCAGAAAATATCTGTATCAATAGATATTGAAAATACAATAAAAAACCTCGGTTTAGAATTACTGGCCGAGGACTAGTTTTTTTCCGGAAAAATTTGCTTAAGAATAATAAATATTTCTATTTAAAATATTCTTTTAGAGATAATAAAAAAAGTTTATAAAGTAAATAAGACAACTAATTAATATGAATAAAGATTTAATTTATGCTTTAGCTCTTGAAAACGCAACTAAGTTTAATGGCAAAGCATCTCATAGTGCAGTAATGGGGATGTTACTAGCGATGAATCCAGATGCTAAAAATCATATAAAAGAAGTCTCAAAGATAATAGCTGATATACTAAAAGATGTTAATTCTATGACATTAGAAAAGCAAGAAGAAAAATTCTCTAAACTAAATAATATAATCCATCATGAAGAGAAAAAAGAAAGGGTTGGATTGCCTGAATTAGCTAATACAGAAAATGGAGTTGTTGTGAGATTTGCTCCTTATCCTTCAGGGCCTTTGCACATAGGGAATGCCAAGCAATTAATCTTGAATGATGAATATGCTAAAATGTATCAAGGTAAGTTTATTCTAGTATTTGATGATACCATAGGAAGCGAAGAGAAAAATATCTCTGAAGAAGCCTATGATTTGATAAAAGAAAGCGTTGATTGGATGGACGTCAAAATTAATGAGATTTACTATAAATCAGATCGTCTCGAAATCTATTACAAATATGCCCAGGAGATGATAAAAGAAAACAAAACATATGTATGCAAATGCTCTTCTACAGACTTAAGAAGCAATCGTGAAAATTCTCTAGAATGTGTTCATAGAAATCAATCCATTGAAGAAAATCTAAAGCTTTGGAATGACATGATAAATAAAAAATTAAAAGTTGGCGAGGCAGTATTAAGGATAAAAACTTCAATGGCAAATCCAAATCCGGCATTCAGAGATCGAGTTCTATTTAGAATCACAGATAGGAAACATCCAAGGACTAAGCTAAAATATACGGTTTGGCCTCTGCTAGAGTTTTCGTGGGCAATAGATGATCATTTATTCGGAATGACGCATATAATTCGTGGCAAAGACTTAATGATTGAATCTGACATGGAAAAATTCATCTGGGATATCTTTTCATGGAAACATCCAGAATTGATACATACTGGAATGGCACAAATTGAAGGCATTAAGTTATCTAAATCTAAATCAAAGCAAGAAGTAATATCTGGAAAGTATTCTGGTTGGGACGATCCGAGAACTTGGAGCCTTCAATCATTAAAGCGCCGAGGGTTTAGAAAGGAAGCTATTCGCAAATTCTTATTAAAATCTGGATTAAGCCGAAACGATGTTCATGTTCCTATCGAAGATTTATATTCAGAAAATCGTGACTTAATCGATAAAGACGCAAGTAGATATTTCTTTGTTCAAGAGCCAAAGTTAATCACTATAGATAATTTCAAAGGCAAAAAAGTTCAACTAGATTTACATCCGGATAATCCGGAAAAAGGCAAAAGGTCTTTCAAGGTGACTAATAAATTCTATATCAATAGATCGGATTTTGATTCTTTAAAGGATAATAGTATCTATAGATTAATGGATTGCTTGAATTTCACCAAGTCAAAAGACAAGTTTATTTTCCATTCCGAGGATTATGAAAGCTTCAAGGGAAAGGGTATTAAGATAATGCATTGGTTACCAAAAGAAGAAGTAATAAAATCAAGTGTAGTTCTAGAAGATGCTTCAATTGTCCATGGATTATTGGAAAAAAACGCTTCTAAGTTAAAAATTGATGAAATTTGTCAATTTGAGCGTACATTTTTTGCTAAATTAGACAAAAAATCTAAAGATAACTATGTTTTCTACTTCACACATAAATAATCAAAAATATATAGTAAATTATAATAAAGTTTATATATTAAAATAATGTTTTTAAATACATGCAAATCACATTCAATACTGAAGATAGTGTAGATGATTTATCTAGAATACATGAAATTCTCGGAGAAGCCATAAAAAAGAAAGGCGGCTCTGTCAAAACTGCTCAGCCAGAAATTAATATTGCTCAAGCTCAACAACCTATTCAACAATCACAACAACCAATCTTTTTCCA
>CAYHJT010000038.1:0-8579 GCA_964356985.1 Candidatus Woesearchaeota archaeon | reverse complement strand
TTAATAAATTTTTAATAGAACTTCTTTAATAAGGATTAATGGGTTCATCACCGCCCCCGCCCCCTTCACAATTAATTTGACATTGATCTAATTCTATTATGAAAGAAAATTCATCACTTATATTATAGTTACCATATATATCATAAGCTTCATGTTTCCAAAAAATAGTAGAACCAACGCTAGGAGTTGCATTAATATAGAATATAGAGGAATTAGATTGGCCGCTGAAATAATAATTAGCGTAATATGCCCAAGGATTAGTGTTGGTTTTGATATACAATCCATATTTTAGTAAGTTCGTATTTTCAGTCCAATCTACTCTTGTTGAAACAATTGCATATCTATAAACAGTATGTGGCTCAATACCCGGATTGCCCCATTTTGGTGCTTCTGCATCTAATTGAGAAACATCTGTTGTGAAAGATGCAGTTTCCATATTAGTGTTATTCTTTGTATCATAAGCATACAACTTTATATTATGTTGTCCGGCGTTTATAGAACTGATATTAAATACTGATTGACAATTATTTAAAACTGTTGAACCACCATCATCTAATGTATAATAACATGTAATTGGATTATAATCATTTACATTATATCTAAGATTAAACAATAATGAACTATAAGCTTGTCCATTTATTGGTTCTATTAAATTTATTGAAGGAGCATCTGTATCATTATAACTATAATTTGTTACCATAGATTTGATAATTCCAGTAGCTGTAGAAGATAATTGAGATCCAGATTTTCTATATTTTATAATTATATCTCCTTTAAACTTCTCACTTAAAGAATTGATATTATAACATGGAACAAAGAAATTATCTTTTGCTCCATCAACTAAATCTTTGGGGGGTGTTGATTCATTGCATGGTCCTTGGGGGCTATTTGTAATGTTTACTGTAATGGTGTTTAGATCAATTCCCATGCCGTTTCTTATAACCATTAATACTCCACCCTTTCCGACTATGAATTCCTCGCAAGTAAATCCCGGACTTAACGCACAGATTGAATTTCCTGTTGGAGAGAGATTTATTACTCCAAAATAAGACAAAGCAGCAAGTGAAACAGCTAAAGCCATGATGGCCCATCCATAAGTCATCATGAATTCCATGGCAGCCTGGGCCTTTCTTGATAATGATTTTTTGTTTATTTTAATGTCTAATCTTGATTTTTCCCAGAAGTAATATCCTAATCCCAGGAATATTATAATTAAGATGTTGAATATTATCATTGGAACAATTACTGCTTGAAACATTGATTCAGAATTGCTAGGATAATATATTGCCGCTCCGCTAACTAGATTTTTAACAACAATGGCATGATAATCATTATCATATTTTTCAGAGATTGTTTTTAGTATAGCAAAATCAAGTAAAGCTAGCCACCCTATTAGAATGATTAAAAATATTCTAGTCTCTTTTTTCATTAGTTAATATATAAAATTTTTTCTTAATAAATGTTTCCAAATCTAAGATGGTTGACACCCATACATATTTGATATTTTTGTTTCTCCAGGATTTGTGGTTATAGTAGCTTGCCATATAGTTCCACCTTGCCAATCATAATCCATATTTAATGCAAAATTAACAGAGTTTCCAGAAGCAATGCTTGATGGAGTAGGTGTTAATGCTAGATTATAAACATTATTAAGGATAGAATAAGTTATTGCAGGTACTCCTGCTGCAGTTCCAGTATTTGTAACAGTAAATGTAACTGGCGGACTTTCAAGATCACAATAAAATCCATCAGTTACTTGAATATTTGATATCGCAAAGTAAGGTGAACTTGGTGATGGATTACATGCTCCATTACTACATCCATAAGAACATGTAAATGATTGGCTAGAAACCATAATATTTGTAGGAGAATCACAATAATATTCGGTAAGTTGGGTTGCAGAAGTACATATATCAGTTCCTGATCCGGCCGCTGTTGCAGTTCCTTGTTCATCTTCATGTATTGTTGGATAACCCCCATCATGATCATCCGTATCTGCACATGTTACAGTCTTGAAGCTATTCTGAGTACTCTGAGAAGTATTGCCTATGCCATCGCTAGAGTTTACAACATAATAATATAATGTGTTAAGGTTTAATCCGCTTAATTGTACTGAATGAATTGTAACTCCATTAGCTCCAGATGCAGTCGATGTATAAACTCCCGATGTTGTTCCATATCTTACTAAAGAGCTAGAGCCAATATTTGTATTCCACGTAATTGTAGCTGTTGTTGCTGAATATTGAAATTGAACATTGCTAATTAAAGGGCTCATGGAAATTGCAGAATTCAGAGGGACTCCTCCCAATGTCCCAGAGATTGTTCGTGATAATGAACTACTAACTGCGATATAGATTATTTGGATATTTCCCTTGAATTTTTTCTTTGCAGAAACGCTGCAAGGTATTGTAAATGTTATAGCTTCTCCATCTTTCCATAATGTAGGATTAGATGAGCTACATGATGTTCCAGAAGAATCTGTGACTTGTACTATTGCCCCGGGTTGAATATCTTTGCCTAAACCATTTATTACAATCATCGTTATAGCATTAGTGTTTATTTTAAATTCAGGGCATCCGAATCCAGCGCTAACAATGCAAACATCAGACGTTGATTTTCCAGTAATTCCATTGTTGAAATAAGCTAAGGTTCCAACAGTTAATAAAACGACTACTACTGCCCAGCCATAAGTCATCAAGAATTCCATAGCAGCTTGAGCTTTCTTGCTAGGATTCACACCTTTTTCTCGATTATTTTCAATCATTAAATATAAAGAATAATTTCAGAGTTTTTAAGATTTACTTTTTCCTTTTTCTTAGAATTTCTTGTTTTCTAGATATTAATCTATTGAACAACTGCGGTGGAATAGATTCTTTCTTTAATTCAATGTCTTTAGTCATATCTAGAAATTGGCCTTCTAGCTCTTGCATTTGTCCATAAAACATCAAATAATTAGAGCCGGCACTCATCTTGCTAACAACTTCATCCATTTTTCTTGTAACAACTTCTAATTTTCGTATTAATGTTGGATCTTCAATTTCTTTAGATTTAGATTCTTTGTCAACTGGCTTGGTGTCAAAATCCATATCATTTATGTCTCTAAAAGCCAGATTGGATTTTTTTGGCTCGGCATTCTTTTCTGTCATCTTTAGTTTTTCTAAAGATCTAGTTACTCTGTCTTCTGCCATAATTAATTTACAGTAGAGTTCTATTTAAATAATTTATTGTAGTGCTATGATTATTTTAGATGAAACTCTATTATATCTTGTTCATTCAATATATGATTTAATCCAACGACTTGTCCATTCTTGAATTTGGCGCTGTTTCCCCATACTTTTGCATAGTTGAACTTTTTAATGAAGTCCTTGTGTATTACAGTCGCTAGGTCTTTTACTGTAGAATCTTTTTTCAAAGATACAGGGGGAAAGTCTTTTTTCTTTCCAGGGCTTTTTGTAAATACATAGATTATTCCTATGTTATCCCAGATTTTCTTGTTAATTTCTGGATCATTGAAGTCAACAACATCAATTCCAGACTTGTCAAATCTCTTGCCGGAGTTATTTATTATCATTGCTCTCAAGTAAGTCGAGTAATCATTTTCATTGTCAGGTTTTCTTTTATTAGTGTAAATATTAGATTTATACAGTTCTTTTAGTATCATGCTTAGCTCTTTTTCAGGATCATCTCTTAATATGATAACAACTAATTCTACTTGGCGTATCAAACCAAGAAACAATGGGCCTTTCTCGCTTTTTATAAAATTCTCAAATATGGCCGGAATCTCGACTAGCTGAACTTTAATTCCTTCATGATCCATTATTCCTATCTCTGGAACTCTTGTTGTAAATGGAAATTCACTTATTGTTGGTTTTGCTTTAGTCAATTTTTGCAACAATGTGCTCTTTCCAGAATTTGTAACTCCGATAATTGCTAATGTTGCTGCGCCTTCTTTCTTTACGGCTATTTGATGTCGAGAGCCTTTTTGTTTTTTTTCTAATTCTACCTGCTTCCTGAATTTGCTTAATCTTAATATTAGGTTAGCTCTTAAGTTTTCCGCGCCCTTATGGCTGGGCGCAGTAGCTATCATCTTCTCTAAACCACGTATTTTTTCCTCTAATGTAGTGGCTTCATTATAGTTTTTCTCCGCGATTTGATATTCTACATTTGCATTTATGGGCATTTTTATTTATTACATTAATAGTAAACCTTTTAAAATTATAAAGTTTACTTTTATCTATGAACACATTTCAAGAGTATACTTCCTTTTTAAATAATGCACTTATTCAGGTTGTAAGTGCTGTAACCATATTGATTCTGGGTTTGTTGATAGGAAGATTCCTCGGAAAGTTAAGCTATAAAATTTTAAATGAGTTGGAAATTGACGATATCTTAACAAAAAGACTAGGTAGTATTGTTGACATCGAGAAATATATCGGTAAGTTATTGCAATATGCTATTTATGTTATATCCGCGTTTTATTCATTTAGAATACTGGGATTTCCTATACAGTCATTGTATTATCTTTTCTTGTTGATAATATTCTTGGTTTTTATATTTATCATTCTAGAAGTAAAAGATTATGTATACAACTTTTGCATAGGTCTTTTCTTGATTAATAAAAGCTTTTTAACCCTAGGTCAAAGGTTAAAGGTCAATGACATAGAGGGCCAAATTGTTAAGATAACAAAGACAGAAATCAAAATATTAAGCGATAACAACGATACTTTCTTCATACCTAATGCTATATTGATGAAAAGCTCTTTATTTAATAAAAAGAAAAATTAAAATTTAATTTTTTGCCAGATAAGGTCTTTTTTACCGTTATTAGCTACTCTTCTAAGGTTGATTTTGCCATCTCTAATCTCGAAGTATGCAAAAGTCCCTTCCTCAGATCTAAAGAAATATCTTCCGTCTTTCCAGTTTGCAGATGTTCCTTTTAAGAAATCCACAAAAACTTTCTTATTTCTTAGATGCTTTGGAGTAATAATTAGTGTAGGCTTATACATGTAAACTTCAGAGTATCCCTGCTTTACCTGCATTACAATTAGTTCTTTATTTATCTTTGACATCCTAAAATACCCCCCACGAATATGACAATATAGATAAAAAAGCACAACTGATATATAAACTTTTCTAAAAAAATTAAAGTCTAAAAATGTCTAAAAGCCTTAAATTTAAAGCTTATAAGCCTTAAAGATAGCCTTTATTAAATTTCCTTCTCATCCTTCTTTCTTTTTTCTTCCTCTTTTTATAGAAAAAGAACCAGATTATGTCTATTAATACGATAATTAAGAATATTATCCATAGATATAGGCTAATTGGAGATAAAGGTTTTTGAATTTTTAATAATTTTCTAGGAACTTCAAATATTACGCTAGAGCTAGCTATTGTTCCCTTATAGTTTACTTTTATATAATAAACATATTTTCCAGGTAATACTTCATTAGTAAAGACTATTTTTTTGAGATAATTGATTTCTCTTTCAAATCCTCTGGTATCCTCTCCAGAATATATTATGCCGCCAGTAGAATTCAATATTTGGTATTCAACGTTTATATCTACCGGATCAGTATTATAGTCATTTTTAATGTTAGTTATTGTTATTTCAGATAACATCTGATTATTTTTAATAGCAAGGTTGTCTTGATAGTTCATTTCAGCTACAACATCAAATAATGGCTTTTCAGATTTTACACTTATAAACGCCCCTATTTTTTTGATAATTCCTCCAGAAATTATGAATATTTTTCTTGTGTATAATCCAGGATTTGTTCCAGTAGAGGCACTGAATATCAATTGAATCTCTTTAGATTCTCCTCGATTGATACTAACGGTAGTTTCTTCAGATCCATCTGCAAATGAAGCAAAATCCGCTAATTCGCTCAGGTCTATATTAACATCAATATCTTTAGAAAATTTATTTACTATAAAAAAAGATTCTTTAATAAATTCTCTTTGCTTTATGGTTACGCTGATTATTTCTTTACTAATAATTAAATTATTTAGGTTTTCTGTTATATATGATACATACGAACTTCCGCCGCCAGTGACTATTGTTGTTGTCGGGCCGGCGCCCCCTTGTAAGGTTCCATTTTCTACGGCATAATAGCACGAGAAATGGCTTACATTAAACTTTAAAACCCCCTGAATATAGCTTATCTTTTTGCATTCATTTGGTAAGCAATCGTAGCCATCTACCATGATCTTTGGATCAGTGAAATTAAGTCCATACAAATAAAGTATTGCAGATTTATTCATGAAAGGAAGCTCAACAGAATCAACACATATGTAATTAGATCGTATTTCTACATATGCATCTAGATTTACATCATCTTGGCTGATATTTATATTTTCTAAGAAGAATATTTCTCCGAATACAGTTCTTTCTAAGGTCGTATTGGTAATATTTTGGAAACCTATCTTAGTGTTTATTGAATTAAAGTCAGTAGTGTTTCCGGAAAACTTAGCGTAAGAGATATTATATCTAAAGCTTGTATTTATAGTAAAATAGACAGTAGTATTGTAATAATTACCTAAGCTGTTGTTTATATAGAATGTTATATTATGGCTTCCTTCCCCAAGATTGATAGTTGTATTTGTAATTAAAGATATATTTCCGGAGTCATCAGGGTTGTACCACAATTTATCTACAGGAAAGTCTTGATTAGGTATATGATAAATTATGTTTATATTGTTATAATTATAAGTTCTGTTTATCGGACTAATGATATTTATTGAAGGAGGATAATCTGTGTTAGCTATTTTAACACTAAGATTAAATGGGCTATATGTAACGAGACCTTCTGAAGAATTATTTGGGTTAAGCGATTGAAGAACTATGTAACCAAAAATAGAAAAATATATGGCCATTGAAATGATTACGATATTTTTTTCTAAATTAGAAAGAACTCTCCTCTTTTTCATATATAAGATAAAAGAAGAAGATGTTTATTAAATTTATCTATTTTCTAGATTTTTTTGGTTGTTTTTTTCTTAATAGTAAGAATGCTATTAATAAGGCAACAATTATTATTATCCCCCAAATTAATCCGTAATAGTTTTGAGTTGGACTTTTAATTTTTGTTTGTTCTTTAAGTTGTATTTTTATTGGAATTAATTTATCAATTCCCATTCCCATTCTTATTGTTCCAGTTGTATCTCCAGTAGTTACGCTTAAGAAAGAAACAATAATATCTTTTGATGATCCAATTTGAGCATCTATAGGAATACTTACTTGTACATTAACCTTTACATCTTTTTGTCCAAAAGGTATCAAATAGATATTATTTGAATCTGTTATTGTACCTATATCTTGGCCCTGAGTTATTGAGCCTTTCAAGGTTACATCTTCGCTTCCAACCATGTTTTGCAATGTTATCTGGATATCTTTAATTTCTCCGGGACTCATTACAAGAGGGTTTTCAGCAAAGTATTCTGAGCTAACTCCAACAGAATTAACTTTTAAAGCAAATAAAATAATAAATGCTACTAACATTATTGGTATTATTTTTTTCATTTTCATTTTATATCACGCTTATCGTCCATGATCCTGAGCCATTAGTTGAATATGTTTGCGAAGGTAATGCTGCTGCTAAAGGTACATCATACAAGCAGAAGTATAATGCTTGAGATCCAATTCCATTTAAGTTTTGTAATGAATTATCTCCCCTTTGTAAATATAATCCAGCTAATCCAGTGACTGTATTATTTACTAAAACAGTGGGCCCGCTATTTCCACATTCTGGATTTCCTGCACCAGTTGTATTAAATGAAGAGAAATTTGCTGCAGGTATATATGATCCTGGAGTTGTAATTCCTATTAAATTTAATGCAGTGACTCTTACTGCCGCTGCAGCACTATTATGATTTCCAGTATTGTTTAATTTAATTGGATCATTATTTGAAGTTTGATTCTTTGTTCCCGCTGCTATTGTTGACCAAGTCAATGATTGCGGTGCAAACATTATTGCTGTTGTATCTTGCAATGTAAATGTTCCATCATTCTTGGCATAATTTCCATTTTCATCAGTTATATTAGCATTTACAATCCAAGTTCCAGGAGCTTCGTAATACCAGATATAGACTGAACAAGTATAGTTTGCTCTTGTACTATTAATGTCTGCTTGTCTATTACATACAGTTCTATGAATATAATCTGTTCCACCAGAAGAGAAATTTACTTCAACTATTGCAGAAGTGTTCAGTAATTTTACAATTCCTGCATCAGCGTCAACTAAATAAGAAACTGAAACATTTAACATATTATCTTCTACGATTGTTTGAGTTGGTATTGTAGTAATATTAAAAACTTTTAAACTTCCGACAGCTATTGTAACATTAGTTGGAGCACTTGTATATCTCCCAGTGATTTCATTAAAAAATCCGCTTAAACTAATGGAATTTGCTAATGGAATAATGATAAAAGAAGCCAAGATTATCATCAATGTTAACCTTACTATCGAATCCTCTTTTTCTAACATATTTCTATAACTACACGACAGTTATATATAAACTTTTTTGTTTTAAGCGCTGGTGCAACCCTCTAAGATAAGCAAAATATAATGTTGCATCCTGTCAAC
>CAYHJT010000037.1:0-8604 GCA_964356985.1 Candidatus Woesearchaeota archaeon | reverse complement strand
AGAAACAACGCCGGCATTTATCTTATCTGTAATGCTTATTACTTCATTGCATTTTAGTTCTCTATTCTTATCAGAACTATCAGCTGAAACAGTTCCATATTGGCATCTTAATATTTGATTATGTAATCCAGTGCTTTTTTTATCATTTCCATAAAATGTGTTAAGGACATTTAAACAAACACTTTCACCAGTTCTTAATTGAGATCTATCACAATCAGGACATTCATCAACGCAATTGGTGCTTTTACAATAAGAATCCTTCCCACCCAGCCCATCTGTATCTTCACATTTAGCGGTTATTGGTTGTCCTAGAGTATTACATGATTGAGCAATATCTTCTCTTTTATTATTGCTATCATACCAGTAAACATCAAATGCTTCATTATTTTCTATGTTACCTTCGCCTTGTGGTTTTCCGCAGCTTTTGTACTTATGAGAAATTGCTGGATATCCAGGGATCTGATTGCATTGTTGTTGATTGTAAAAAGTTCCTGAACAAGTAGTCCTAGTTTTATAAGTATAATCATTTCCTTGTACACAGCATCCAACATCAGCTTGCCTACAAGAATTATCACAGCTTAATTTATCTGTTATTGTAGAACTAAATGCATTTGCATTTCCATTCGCAAGGTCTTGTATGCAAACTTTTTTTGTTTGTATCGCACATAATGAATTAGCAACATTACAGCATCCAAGGGTGCAAGCATCTATGCTTTGCAAAGGTTCATCTGACCATACTCCTCTTGTAGAGTGTTCACATTCAACCTTATATTTATTGCTTAAACATGCTCCAGGACCATTAGGAACACATGTTCCGGTTTTACATGCAGGTACTTGATCTATGGATTGAAATGAATTTTTATAGCCATCTTTACATCCATTGTAAGCGGCAAAAGTGTCATCAGAACTTTGAACACAAAAATGATTGTCATTAGTCCATTGACAAGTGCTTACAGTAGCTGCTTTGACATCTCTTGTAACAGATATAATTGATAATAATATAATTAGAAAAATTGCAAACAATATTCTTTTATTTTGAGTTTTCATTTTATGATTGTATTATAAAGTTAAATTCTATAGGTATTTCTTTGTATGAACTTGGAATTGTGGTTAAGTAAACTATTTTGTCATTATTATATCCTTGAATTGCTGTTGTAACTGTTGGTTCTTGTTCTCCTAGTTCATCATAATTATAATATTGTGAATTGCATTCGGCATTTATTATGTCAACTGCAATTTTATGTGCTTTTCCTAAACCTACGGGCAGATCAGTTAACATTTGATTAATCGGGGCAACCACGTCTCCTTTTTTTACCTCTAGTAAATAATCTATAGATAAAGTTATTTTATTATTTAGTATATTGGTAAAAATTTTAAGAGGTCCTTTCTCATTAACATTTAATCCTTGTTTTTTAAATTCATCAAATCCGTTTATGCAATTCTTTATGTCTTTGATTGCAGTAGTGCTTTGCATATAATTTTGTAATTGATTATTCAAGTCTTGTAACATTGGTAATTGGGTTACTTCTTGATTTCCAGACTTAAAACAACCATAGCTCACATTATAACTGCCTAATTTTTCATATTTATCCGGGTTAAATAAACCACCTTGCTTTCCTAATATTGTTACAGCTGTTAAGGAAGTCTTCTCAACGCACCCAATAATTTTGTTTTTGATAGGCTCTAATTGGGAATTTACTAATTGTTTATTGCTCTCTTCATTTCCAGAAATATTTAGTTTAGAACTTTGATAAAAATATATAAAACCTATTATAGCAACAACGACAATTCCTAGAATTATAAATAATGCTACCTGTCCTCTTTTTTGCATACGATAAAAAATAAAATAAACTATATAAACATTTTGATTAAAACAAAGAAAAAATTTTAGAGATAAACATTAAATTTTTAATTAATCAGAATCTACTCTTGGTGCCAATATTGTTGATAAGCTTAACTTGTCTCTAATTATATAATCTATTTTTAATGGATAGTCTTTGCTAAACTGCAAAATGACTTTATCGGATAATTTGCTTCCTTTTATTATTTTTTTCAAATAATCAATAGAATATTTTGATTTAACTACATCACCATCCAAAGATATTTTCGTGTCTTCTTCATTATGGTTAATTTCTACTTTTGCATCGCTTACTGTTCCTTCAGATTGTATTGTGATTTTTTTATTATCAGCAGATAAAATAACTGATTCAGATATAATATCCATATCTTCAACAGCTTCGTCAAAAGCAATAGAATTCATTTCTACCTTTAGTGGGAATTTAAGGTTAGGGATTTGTTGTTCGCGTTCTTCAGTATCAAGTAATGCTAAATTAAAAGTTCTTATGCTTTCGCCCTTTAATTGTATTTTTAGTCTATTCCTTATTTCATCTAATTCCATAATCAATGTATCGCTAGGCTTGGCTCTTTTCAATACATTCTTAAAATGATCAAGATTAACGGCAATTTCTTGTTTTGTTTTAACATCATAATCTAAGAATACTGTGTTTAATAATCTAAAAATGACCATCGCAACATTCGCAGGATCCATAGCAACAATTTCTATTTTATCTTTATCGACTTTTATTCTTACTTCGTTTACAAGTTCTGATATGATTGATATTGGATCTTTTAAAAATCTTGGTTCTGCCAATGCTAATTTCATTTTGTTACCCCTATACTTTTGATTAAAAACAATAGGTATTTAAAACTTATTGTAAACTTTATGAATATTCTCGCCATCTATGACCACACTTTACGCATTCATAAAATTTTGTTTCTGCTTCATCGCTACTTCTTGTTTGCAATAACCAAAAAAAAGCTTTTTTATTTCCGCATTTCTTACATTCTGCAGTTATTTTTGGTAAT
Organism: Candidatus Woesearchaeota archaeon; assembly: GCA_964356985.1. Lineage (GTDB taxonomy): Archaea > Nanobdellota > Nanobdellia > SCGC-AAA011-G17 > JAGVZF01 > CAYHJT01. The sequence goes on along the minus strand of CAYHJT010000037.1, from coordinate 5,739 downwards.
GTTTCTATCTTTTGGTCAATGACTTCTATTTTTTCTTCTCTAGTAAGACTAACTTTTTCTTTTAATAGGATATTCTTTTTATCTCTTGATTTGTATCCACATTTTCCACAGACTAAGTTAGCCTTTTTACCTACTTCTTTTGGTAATAATAAACCCCCACATTTTGGACAAAATTGCATTTTATATACCTCTAAAAAGTTTTATTATATAATTCATTGAATCTACGGCCACTATCTTAATCCAGCCAAGATAGGGTATCTTGAATATTGCTATACCTACAATTCTATTTTCAGTAACTTGATTTTCTCCATGCTGAATTATAGAATCGTTATTATGATCCCCTTTTGTCTGGAATACCATACTATTATTTAAAGGTTTTTTAATTACGGCCCGATGAATTATCGGATCTGGTAAGAATGAATTAAACACTATAACATCTCCAGCTATAATATCCTTTGAATTTATGCCTTTTAATATCATAATATCACCTTTATTGAATCCATTTTTAAAAGGCCATTTAGAAGATTGATCCTTGGTAATCCCTCTTTGTTCATACCATGTACCACATATTTTCCAATAATTATCAAAATTATTATTATAATTGCTCGGACTATATCCACATATGTTTCCGGATTCTAGGTCATGCGACATGCTTCCAGAAACTACAGCAACAACTGGATGAGTAGTTCCAAGTATTAATCCTAATCCTGGATATATAACAAGTTTAACAAGAATAAATGCAATCGCTATATTTAATAACCAGCTCCAGGGGCTATCGCTTTCCCAAATAAATTTCCATATTTTTCTAAATTTATTATTATTTTTAGAAGTCATTATAATCAATAGAAAATAACTAGTTTAAATATTTGTTTATTTAATTACCTTATTGAATTCTGTTAAAAGGTCTTTATTTCTCTTCTTTATATTTTCTATTGCATTTAAAAGGGACTTTTTAGGATTTTCAGAACTATCTGTTTCTATAACCATTATAGGATTAGAAACTAAACTAAGTTCAAGATTATAGCCAGCAACTTTAACATGAGAATTCTTCCAAAGTTCATCTCTTATTGCATTGCTTATTGTATGATCTCCACCGATTATCTCGATTTTGAGTCTTTCTTTTGATTGATCAATTACTTTGATTTCCATGATATAAACCTTAAAAAAATCCCTTTTAAATGTTTCGTTTTTCGATTTTCTTAGATATTATCCATAAGCCTATATCTACAGGATATTTTTCTTTTTTATGAAAATGCATTGATTTTTTTATGATAAACTTCATATTCAATACAGAATTAACATCAAAATCAAACTCTTCAGATAAATCTTTAATAAAATCTATTGACTCAATTTTATGCAAACTATAAACTTTTTCAGAGTATTTGAAGGCAGTTTCTAAAAATATTTTATCGCTATGTACTTTTTGAACTCCAAATGGAGGATTTTCCACCACTGTATCGACATGTTTTTTAAAATCTTTTATATCAATATTCAGAACTTCATAATCATTTTCATTAAAATTAGGATTAGAATTTAAATTAGATTTAAGTAAATCTATAGATTTTTTGTCAATCTCTATAAAAAAAACCTTCTTAGCACCTAAAATCAGGGCACCTATGCCTAGAATACCATTGCCAGATCCAAAGTCGGCTATAGTCTTATTATTAATATCTCCGTTCATGTAAGCTATCCAGAGCATTTCAGCTGCAATTTCGGAATCTGTTTGGTATTGTTCAAGATAAGGATTAAAAGAAGCTAGTTTTTTTAGTTTTGATAGCTCTATAGCTAAAGTTTTTCTATTCATTTTTATTCTTTTTAAGGTTTAAGATATCTCCAATCGTGAGATTTCCATCCTTAAAATTTAGTTTGCTTGTTTTGTCTTCAAAGATTTGTTCTATTAATCCTATGTTAAGAAATTTCTCGAGCTTTCTTGCAAGTCTAAATGAAGGTTTTATTTTGTTGCTTTCTAATTTGTGAATTTCCACAACTTTCTCAGAAATTTTCAATGCTAAATCTTCTTGTTTCATTTTTAATTGTTCTCGAGCTTTCTTTATTCTTTCAGCATAGTCAGATACTATTTCATAAGCAATTTGAGGTTCCATTATCACCTTGGATATGTGTTTTCTTTCAAGATTAATTTCAGCAGTTCCTAACACTTTTCCATGTCTAGAACATTTTTCACAAACGTTTAATGTAGATCCTTCTACGAGTACTCTAAACAGACTTGATTCTTTTCCACACATCTCGCAAATTGCCATAATTTAATAAAAATAAAAAAACATAAATACTTTTTGTTTATCTGCTAACTATCTTAAATTAATGATTCAATTGCTATCAAAGGTTTAAATTCAGGATATGTAATTCCATTTATGACCAAAGAAGGCGATTGTGTTATGTTATAATTTTTTTTAAGAGCTATTAAAGCTGGGTTTTCATTGTTTATATCGAATGAAAATATGAAAATCTTCTCTTTGTTTCTAGAATAAAGATTATCTAAAATATAACCTTGATCTTCTGAACGACCCATAGACAATCTATCTTTATCTGAGTTAGAATAAAAAAATAGTATTGTATCATAAGTGTAGTTACAATTACTCTTAAGTTTTTGTGTAAGTAAGAAGGTTTTTATTTCTACTAATTGATAAAGTTCTTTTTTCAATAATACATATTTATCTTGTTTCCCAAGTCTTTCCTCTAAATCAGAAACTTCCTTACCTACATTATTTTTCAAAGAGAAAATATCATTTAAAGAAGTATTACATTCATTTGATTCATATAATTGGTTAGTTACATCAATACCATTTATTAGCAGATTCAATTTTTCTTGTTCGTTTTGGAATTTATTAATAATAGAATTAGAATATACCCAACCGATGGTAATTCCTATTATGAGTATGAGTAATGTAAAAGAAATTGCCGCTAAATAATTAAGTTTTCTTTTCTTGCTTGTTTGTTGATGTGTTTCTACCATTTTGGTTTGTAGCCAATTACAAAATAAATTAATGATATCACCCAAACATAAAGTAAAAAGGGTGTATAGATTAATACAAATACTAAATATTTAAAAAAGTTGAGATTTTTGTCTTTTTTCTCAAAATTGTAGTATTTTCTAACTTGTATGAATAAATATAATGCCAAGATTGTGGATACTATTGCTAATATATTTCTTAAATTAGTGATAATATTCAAAAAAGAAAGATTTGAAAAGTCAAATATGATATTATAATTTATCAGGGCCATGTGTCTTAAAAGATTATAAGAATTAAGAGTTAAATCATATACCAATAATAATAAAAGCAACACTCCTATAAAAATAGAAATAATAAATATGGGCATAAAGAACCATCCAAAATCCCCGTTTTTAAAACCGAATATGTCTTTATGTTTCTTAAGGTTATAAGCAGTTCCAAAGCACCATCTTAGTCTTTGCTTATATAATTTATTTAATTTATCCGGGACAAATGTATATGCTGAAGCGTTAATAGCATTATAGATGTTATAGCCCATTTTTTTTAACTTCAGGGCCATTTCAAAATCTTCGGTTAAATTATATTCATCATAGCCCCCAGTTTTTTTTAATACTTCTGTCTTAAACAAAGTACATGCTGGTGCCGCAGGCAAAGCCTCATAAGTGCTCATTAAACTTCTAACGAATGTGGACATCGCATATTCTAAAACTTGCATTTTTTCAATTATTTTTTTAGGATTATATGGTCTTAATGTAGGAATAACTGCGCCAACGTCTTTATTGTTAAAATAAGAAAGGCATTTTTTTAGAATATCTTTTTCTAAAATAGTATCTGCATCCAAGATTACAGTATACTCTCCAGTTATATATTTTATACCAGCATTTATCGCGGAAGCTTTTCCTCCATTTGACTTTTTGATTAATTTAACTTCTTTAAAGGATTTTACGACTTCTGATGTTTTGTCTTTGCTACCATCATCAACAACAATTATTTCTATTTGTTTTAAAGGATAATTAATTTCTAGAATGCTTTTTATTGTTAGATCAATAAATCCTTCACCGTTATAAACGGGGATGAGAAAAGTCACTTTTGGAAATTTTTCATTAAGTGGTAAAATGAATTTATTTTTATTTTTTATATAAATTAATATATATACTAAGCTAACAAATATTGTGAATGTATATACAAATATAAGGATGGGTTCAATTATCATAAGATTATGTTTTTTTGTACCTCCATATATCAACTTCAGTTAATTTACCATTCTCAAAATTTTTAAGTCTAAGTATTTGCTCAAATCTTTTGTCATATTTCAATTGAAATAAAAATTTAATTTGTTGGTTGTCATAGTATTTTTCTGCTAAATCTTGATCTATCCATATATAATCTATAGAATAATTGTCTAATAGGCTGATCACATAATCTGGATTATTAGAATTCATTATTTCTTGGAAATCGTTAAATCTTTTTACGGGGTTGTTTGAATAAAATATATTTGAATCCATTAAGTTTTTTCTGTCTATAAAATTAAATAAAGTGCCATGCTTATAGTATCCAAATATGGTATCTCCTAGAGATGATTTTGTTTTTAAAAAATTAAGTGCTTGTAGTTGGATATTGGTGGGTTCAGAAGAACTTAGCTCATTAATAAAACTTAGTCCGGAAAAAACGAGTCCGGATATTATGATGAATATAGACAAGGTTTTTATAAAATCAGATTCCCATTTTCTTTCTATAATTTTTATTAGACCAAAGCTTCCGATTAATGCAATAACAATGCTAAGATAAAATAAGATAAAATCAAAATAGATTGCTAATATTGCCATGATGAATATACCAATATAAACTAAAAAATATTTATATTTATTTTGTTGCCATAATATGTAAATTCCTATAAACAAAAGAAAAATAGAAAATATGCTTAATCCTATTTTTCCTCCAAAATCAGATAATAAAGACCTATAGCTAAAATTGAATAATATATTTAAAAAATCAAATTTTAGCATTTCTGGGTATCCATATTTAGAGAGTATATTAGTAATAATAAAATAAATAATAGAAGAATTTAAAATAATATAAACAAAATACCATTTTATTTTTTCTCTATTAAATATAATAAGATATACTAATAATAGGATCCCAAAAAATATAGATGCTATAATGCTATAAAATGATACTAATGGAGCCAATAGGAATGAAATTATTAAGGTCAAGTTATTTTTAAAGCTAGCTAAATAAATAGCTAATAAGCTGATAAGAAATATCAAAGAAAAAGAATTGTTTGTGGAAAAGAAGTATAGATAAGGTGGACTCAAAACAAGTATCAATGAGGAAATGTTGGCTATGTTTAATTCTTTAAAAATTTTTTTGATTATCAACCAAAAAATTATTAGGCTTAGAATACCTATTATTATTGGTAAAATAGAAAATATGCTATCTAAATTTATCCGAAATGAATTTGAAATGAATAGCATTGTATAAGGCCATGCTAAATTATATGAAAATGGTCTTCCACCAAAGCTTAAGTTATCTTGGGTCGGAATATTTCCTGTATTTATTGTATTAAGTATCCTATAATTAAAATAAGATTCGTAACTAATAAAAGAATTATTGTGTTTAAAATTTACCCTTATGAATTGTATACTAATAAGTAATATGATCCCTAATATTATTATTCCTAAAAATATTAGTTTATGCACATTTGATTTGGTAAATTTTTGCTTCATCATTTTCAAATATTTTTCCGAAACATGGAGTTTCTACATAAGAG